>QIHS01000332.1 GCA_003229095.1 Woeseia sp.
GGCGGTGGTGTCTCCGCTCAGGATGACTGGCGGCGCATGGGCTGCAAGCGCCAGTAAGTCAGCGAACGCCAGAGCCATTCAGCTGGACCAAATCGGAATGCTTTGAGCCAAATCGGGCTTATCCATAACTGGAAACCCAGCACAGCAACGACAAAGCCCATTTGCCAGAACCTGGGGATCTGGCCGTAAAGACCGAATCCATAACCATAGAAAACCGTGGTCAGGATGATCGAATGCATCAGGTAGTTGGTAAATGCCATGCGGCCGACAGCACCGAAGCGGTCCATCAGCGCTTTCATTGCGCCGCTTTTAACGATCAGCATGACCAACGCAATGTGGCCGAATGCAATCAGAATGCTGGCAATATAATTGGGTATCGTGCCCACCTGGAAAATCCACATGTAATCCCAATCATGCAACTGCATATTGTATGCACTGTAGGCAACGAGGGGCAGGCCCAGGCCGTATCCGATGAACATCATTTTACGATAGAAGTCTTTATTGCGTTCGCCGGACAAGACGCCCAGTTTCATTAGCGCCATGCCGAGCAACATCAATCCACCGACTCGCCAGAGAATGAAAAACAAAGTCGCGGTCGTTTGCATCATCACCACCGTCGGCGCACGAAAACTGACAATGCCACTGTAGTCACCCGTATAGGCAGCCGTATCCTCAGCGACTTGTTCTTCGGGAGACTTCAGGAAAAGCGACATTTCCTCAACCTCTTCGAGCGTGCTTATCTGCGCATCGGTCAGTTCTTCTCCCGCTTCCTGAAGCTGCACAATCTCGTCACCCATGACCTGCATTTTTTGCATGGCAAAACCACCGCCGTAACTCAGCAACAAAGCGATTGGCAGCAAAACACAGGCGGTGATAATGAGTGCACGCGGAGAGCGGTTGCGAAACGGATAGACCAGCATGCCAATCAGCGCGTAGGCAAAAAGAATATCGCCCATCCAGATCAGGTAACCGTGAGCTGCACCAATGAGCAGCAACCAGAAATTTCGTCGATACCAGACACCAGCGTACTTTCTGCCGACTGCCTCTGCACGGGTTGCCATCATGACCAGTCCTGCACCAAACAAAATCGAAAAGATGGCCATGAATTTTTGATCAAAGAAAATATGTGTAAAAAACCAGGTGCCAAGGTTGTACCATTCGGTTCCACCAGCGGCGAGCGGATTCTGGTAAGCCACGAAAGGCATTGCGAACCCATAAATATTCATCACCAGGATGCCAAGTACCGCGACACCACGTAAAGTATCAATCGCGACAAGGCGCTCTGTGCCTGAAACGGGTGCTGGTGACGGTGCTGATGCCGGGCTTTCTTCGATTGGCTTATCCATCGGCGCGGTCTCGTGTTTATGGTTTTCTGCAGTCTAGAACGAGTTTTCCGGCATTGCCATGATCAATTCAGATTGGCACGTCGCGGCTCGCATATAGGCATTCGCGCGAGGCAAAATATGGCCCGCATAGAATCGTGCCGTGATGAGCTTCGCTTCGCAAAACGCCGCATCTGAACCTGCCTCGCCAGTCTTTTCAGTGACCGCCAATGCTGCACGGGCCATCTGCCACCCGCCGATCACAGTACCCGCCAACATCAGCAGATTAACCGATGCGGCACCTGGTACATTCTGGTCGCCGGGCGCATTCTCAATCAGCCAGTCAACAGCGGCTTGCAAATTATTGACACCCTCCGATAGAGCTGCCCGGATGTCGGTAAGGGCGGCAACTGTTTCCATTGTGCTGCTGAAATCACGAATTTCCGCGATCAGCGCTTTTATCGCCCTGCCCTCGTCAGCCAGAATCTTGCGGCCGACCAGATCATTCGCCTGTATACCGGTCGTTCCTTCGTATATCGACAGTATCCGGGCATCACGCATGTATTGCGCTGCACCTGTCTCTTCAACAAAACCCATGCCACCGTGAACCTGAACACCAAGTGAGGTCAGTTCCTGCGCAACCTCCGTGAGCCATCCCTTCACGATCGGCGTCAGCAAGGCGTTGCGCGTACTTGCGAATTCTTGCCTGTCCGGATCACTGTCATGGTGGCTGTGATCAAGTTGGGCAGCCGTCACATAAGCGGCCGCCCGCATCGCCTCAATCTGGGATTTCATAATCATCAACATGCGTCGAACATCGGCATGATTGACGATCGTGGCGCGGCCTTTTTCTCCGGGCGCGCTTCCCTGAACGCGCTCCCGGGCAAACGCTCTGGCGAGCTGGTAAGCGCGTTCGCTAATAGCAATTCCCTGCACAGCGACATTGAGACGGGCATGATTCATCATTGTGAACATGCAGGCGAGGCCTCGATTCGGTTCACCGACGAGGTAGCCGACAGCACCGTCGCGATCACCAAAATTCATTACGCATGTCGGGCTTGCATGAATGCCGAGCTTGCTTTCGACTGATGCTGGATAGACGTCGTTTTGCTCACCGCGCCCGCCGTTGCCGTCATCGGTCATAAATTTCGGCACGGCGAACAGGGAAATACCGCGTATACCGTCGGGCGAATCTGGCAGTCGTGCCAACACGAGATGCAGGATATTTTCAGACATAGGGTGATCGCCCCAGGTGATGAAAATTTTCGTCCCGGTAATGCGAAAATGATCCCCGTCCGGAATGGCCTTCGTGCTCACCGCAGCGAGATCCGAACCTGCCTGCGGCTCGGTCAGATCCATTGCCCCACTGCACTCGCCACTCACGAGCCCTGCCAGGAACCTGTTCTTAAGCGCGGCATCGCCATGGGTCCCGATCGCGACAATGGCACCGCTTGTTAACATCGGGCAAAGAGCGAACGACATATTGGCCGACTGCCACATTTCCATCGCCGCCGTCGCACTAAGCTCCGGCAGGCCCATACCACCAAATTCGGTCCCGGCCGACAACGACTGCCAGCCGTTCTCAACAAATAGCCGGTAAGCCTGCTCAAACCCGTCCGCGACGACCACAGCCTGATTTTCCACCCGACATCCGGCCGCGTCACCGGGGATATTGAGCGGCGCCAGGACATCGCATGCAAACTTTCCGGCCTCCGCCAGCACCTGGTCGACCGTGTCTGCATCGATTGCGCCAAAAGCAGGCAGGCTGAGAACCCGATCAAGCCCGGCCAGTTCGTGAATGACGAACTGCATGTCTTTTAATGGTGGATCGTAGTCGGTCATTGGGCCTCGTCACCAGTCTCTGTCGGAATTCGAAACGAAATCGTATCACCTACAGTAATTCCGGGGACAGTGCCCAAATAGTATGCCGGATCAGGCAGGGAAAAAGTCGATCGGTTTTGTCGTTGTAATCGGCTCTACGTCTCTGTCATCGAATCTGAATAACAGTACAC
>QIHS01000053.1 GCA_003229095.1 Woeseia sp.
AGTTAATATTTGGAGAAATAGACTATTCTGCTGAGTTGCGCAGTACGTAGTCCGCACCACAGTAAGGACAGCGCGCCTCTCCCGTGTCTTCAACGGCCAGATAGACCAACGGATGTGAATTCCACAGATACATGCCCGGCATCGGGCACGATAACGGCAAGTCCTGTGGCCGAACTTCGTATCGATGCTGCGCGTTTGCCGGGATCAGGTCCTGATCCACACTTCCTGCTCTGTCTGCCAACTTACTTCCCCGTTACTTCCAGTCGAGCGCGAATTATACCAACGCAAAATGCGACAAGTCTGTGTTTCCGTGTGGCGTCAAAGACAACTAGCCGCTATCAATCAAGATGGCTCCCTAGCCCATTTCCCGCTGCCAGATTGCCGACATCATACGGCGCTCTTCTACGAACTCGGTTGCACTAACAACGGTCGGTTTGCCGTCAAGTGCCAGGCGGTGCATACGCAATCGGTACGATCTGTATGTGTCCTGAATACTGGCAACCTCGCTGGGCTGCAGATAGCCCGCCGCACCAAGCGTGCCCAGTTGACGAATATTGTCTGAATAGTGGATGAGCGCAGGTTCGGTTTCGGCGTTTTTCAATACCAAATACTGCACCAGGAATTCAATATCACCGATGCCACCTTCGCCCTGTTTCAGGTCAAATTGTTCTGTGGCACTCATATCGAGTTGCTTGCGCATTTTTTGACGCATGGTTACGACGTCTTTGAGTAACCGCTCTTTGCGTACGCGATTCTGCAGCGTATCGGCCCGAATTCGCTCAAAATCCCGAGCGACAGTAGCGCTGCCGGCGACTGGCCTGGCGCGCAGCAACGCCTGTTGCTCCCAGGTCCAGGCATTCTGTTCCTGGTAGTTCTCAAAACCGTCGGTATTGACGACCAGCAGACCGGATGCGCCGCTGGGTCGAAGCCGGGTATCGATATCGTATAGTGCGCCCGACGGGGTTTGCGCAGTCAGAAAATGCACCAGACGTCTTACCAGGCGGCCGAAGAACACACTGTTCTCCAATGGTTTAGACCCATTGGTGTCCTCTTGATCGCCCACCGAGTCGTGCAAAAAAACAAGATCGAGATCAGAACGATACGACAACTCGATGCCGCCGAACTTGCCATAGGCAATAATGCCGAATCCGGCCTTGCGAGTTCCATCCGCACTTTTTCGAAGCGGCTCGCCATGAATCGCAGCCAGGTCTGACCACGCAATTCCCAGAGCGATCTCCAGAACCAACTCGGCAAGATCGGTGAGTCGATCACTAACCTTCATGATGGGCAATGTTCCACCCACATCTGCAACTGCGATGCGAAACAATGTTGCCCGCTGGAACTGAGCGAGCGTTTCAATTTTCTGCTCGCTGTCGCCTGTGAGAAATTGTTTGAGCCGTTCATCAATGTCAATACGCATACTCGAGCGGGAAATTTCCGCTGCATACAGGCGCGGATCCAGAAGTTCGTCCAGCAGCAATGGGAAACGTGCGATTTCTTCCGCCAGATACGCACTTTGCGCGCAAATACTGACCAGACGATCCAGGACCGGAGGGTTTTCGTTCAGTAACGCAACGTAGGCACTGCGCCTGAGAATTTTCGATACCACTGCCAGCACGCGAGTACAGACAGTGGCCGGATTCCGTCTCGCTTTTAAGGACTGTAAAAAAACCGGCATAAACCGGGCGACACGCCTGGCTGCGGTCGCGTCGACCTGACTTTGCACCGCCGCCCCGGCGAAGTCCGTGACCACAACGGCAATCTTTGCCGCATCTTCAAAATCGTGCTCTTCGAGCAACGTTTCCCAATCCGTAACAGATGCTCCTGCGTTCCAGTTCGCGCTCAGCGCGCCGGCAAGCTTCGTCTGTTCAGATTCCTTATCAGCGCGAAATGCGATACCCCCGAAATGCTCGCTGACGCTTTTTCGATGGCCCGCAATTGCCTCGTTCAGCGACTTCCATGAAGAAAACCCCATCACCAATTGCAATCGCGCCTGATCGTCGGGCTTCTCAGGTATATCGTGGGTTTGCTGGTCTCGAATGGCCTGGATGCCATTCTCCAGTTTGCGCAGAAAATAATAAGAAGCTCGCAGATTAGACTCTGCCTCACGTCCCAAGCCTCTTTCTTGCCGCAGTTGTGTCAGCGCTGCTCGAAGCCCGCTGCATCGCAAGGTCAGGTCAGCGCCCCCTCGAACCAGTTGCAATGATTGAACGATAAACTCGAGCTCGCGAATTCCTCCGTCTCCCAACTTGATATTGTTCTTGAGTTCACGCGCCCTGACCTCTGCTGAAATCAGCGACTTCATTTCGCGCAAAGACTCGAACACGCCGTAGTCCAGGTAACGTCGATAGACAAACGGATAAATGACTTCTTCAAGCAGGCCTTGGCCATTGCCGGCCGGGCAAGCCAGACCAGTTGCATCGATCGCACGCGCTTTGACATACGCATAGCGCTCCCAGCCACGGCCGTGTTGCAGCAGGTAGTTTTCCAACGCGGCGAAACTGACAACGGGTGGACCGCTTTCACCGAAGGGACGCAGCCGGGTGTCAACGCGGTATACGAAGCCGTCTTCTGTCACCTCGTCGATAATGTTGACCATAAGACGGCAAAGGCGAGTGAAATATTCGTGTGCCGAGAGTGTTCGCGGACCGTTGGTCTCCCCCTCTTCGGCATACAGGAAGATGAGATCGATATCAGATGAAAAATTGAGCTCGCGACCGCCGAGCTTGCCCATCGCGAGAATCACCAACGGAATTTCATCGCCGTGCCTGTTTAAGGCGTTGCCGAAACGCGCTTTTAGCGTTCGCCGGGCGAAATTGGCGCTGGCTTTGATCAGCTCATCCGCCAGATCCGAAAGCGAATGCAACGAGTCCCAAACTTCATCGTCAGCGCCCATCGAGCGCCACAAAATATGCACTAGTTGGCGGTCGCGAATACAACGCAATTGAGACTTGAAGTCAGCTGTATCCCGAGAATGATCTGCAAGTGCCGTTGCCATTGCTTGTAGCGACGACGTATCGACGATTGAGGCGAACTCACCTGCAGCATATGCGCTGGAAAACCATTCCCAGTTGTGAGCAATAACACCGGCTGCAAATTCACTGCTTGCCAGCAGCCTGATCAGGCGCGTCTGGTCTGCGTCCAGCAAAGAAAACTGCTGCAGGCGTTCTTCACCAATACTGTCGAACCAGCGGGATACTGGCGTGGTAAGCACAGCGGGAATCCCTGCGTCCTGAAGTTTGGATTGGAAGGTGTCCGGCTTGCTCATCAGACAAGTTTACTGAATTGTCGACGACATGACCTGCCGTATCCAATCGAACTGG
>QIHS01000166.1 GCA_003229095.1 Woeseia sp.
CTATTTTCGCGTACGCAGCGAAATTGTATTGGCATCCAAACGGAACTCCCCGGGCTGCGGTCGCGGGCCATTTCCCCAGGCATGCCCGTAGACCAGTTCGAGCGTCAGCGACAGATCGCCTTCTTTGCACCCGGCGTCAAGATGCGCCTCCATGCCTGCAAAGCGTTGTTTCCCCGTTAACGACTGGCGCCGGCCAGTCAGTGCATTGCGCGCGCCGCAGGCGGCAAGGTCGGCATAGAGTGTTCGATTGTCGGCATAAGTCACGGTCAGGTAGTCGACATCGAGCACCGGATCGAGCAGACCAGCCTGCACCAGGCCGTCACCGACATCGTGCATGTCGGGAAAGTGATTCACGTGGGCGTCCCCGTCGTCGTCATGCCAGGCATCGCGCAGTTCTTTAAAACTGTCCGGGCCCAATGTCGCGAAAGCAAACAGGCCGCCCTTCTTCAGCACTCGCGCGACCTCTGTAAGCGAAAGGGACAGATCACCTATCCAGGGCAGCAACTGGTTGGCAAAAACCAGGTCGACGCTGGCGTTCCGCAATGGGATGTGCATTGCATCACCCTGCAACTCAGTCAACCTGGATAGCCATGGCTTGTTGTGTTTCGCCTGTTGCAACATCTCTGCAGACAGGTCGAGGCTGATGACGCGGCTCTTCTTGAACGTCTTTGCGAGTTGTCTGCTGCCACGCCCAGTGGCCGCACCGAGATCCAGAATAAGCGCTGGATTGATGGACACCGGCGCAAGCCGTTCAACGAGCCCGTCGAAAGTTGCCAGGTGCACAAAGTTAGCGCCATCAAAATTCGCCGCGGCGCGATCGAATTGTCGCTGCACATCTCGTAGTTTTGGTGAGTACGAACGGTCTGCCATAACCGGCAGTATACTTTTTCAGGTCACAAAGGCCTGATTCGGCTAGTGCACAATGATTTACTTTGATTGATGCTGGACGCATGAAGTTTTCATTTAGCAAAACGCTGTTTCGCCATAGCTGCGTTTTTTGTGGAAATTCGCAATGTGGGCAGCGCGTTTGTCAGCGATGCCACGATATTCTCCCGTGGAATAAAGTTGCCTGCGAATGCTGTGGGCAGGGTCTTGTGGCGGCGCAACCTGCCGGGGTGCCGTGTGCCACCTGTCAGATACGGCCCCCTGCCTATTTCTCAGCACGCTCGACGTTTCGCTACTCGTTTCCAATGGATGCTGCGCTAAAGGCGATGAAGTTTCGACGCCAGTTAATGTACGCACCGGCCTTTGCAAACCTGTTGTTGCCGACGCTGGTTGGGGATTTCCCGGAATGCGATGCGCTGGTCGCTGTGCCTTTGCATCGCTGGCGGCACATCACACGGGGTTTTAACCAAGCGGCTGAACTGGCCGGCGAACTCGCTGCCAGGACCGGCCTGCCGGTCATAGACCAGGCGTTTCGAATTCGCTCAACGCGCACACAGTCGGGCCTGTCTGCAGAGGCGCGGCGGCGGAACCTGCGCGCCGCATTTGAAGTTCACGGACCGCTGGACGCTCGTTATCCTTTGATCATCGACGATGTGATGACAACTGGCGCGACCTGTGAGCAGCTCGCAAAAGCCCTGCTAGCTGCTGGTGCAGAAAAGGTGAGTGTACTGACGGTGGCGAGCACGGCGTCAATGTCCCTGTAGCCAACTCGCGACATGTATGTCGCATCTGCGACCGAACGCCGCGCGCCTACGAAAGATTTGTTGCAAAGGTGTAATGCAGCACGATGCCAATGAAGACGATCATGCCAACGTAGTGGTTGTTCAGGAAAGCATTCAGACAGCTCGCGGGTCGTCGGTCCCGTGCAAGCCATTGATGGTATGCCATCAGGATCGCGGCAATGACTACTGAGCCGTAGTACCAGACACCAAACTCTGCCATCTTGCCGACGAGCGTCAATGCAGCCAGCATCAGGAGCTGCAGGCTACCGATCACAAACAGGTCGGCATCGCCAAAAAGGATCGCAGTCGATTTTACACCGACCTTCAGGTCGTCTTCGCGATCAACCATCGCATAAAACGTATCGTAGATAACCGCCCAGATCAGTGCCGTGCCGAAAACCAGCCATGCGATTTGCGGTGTTTCACCAGTCTGCGCGGCGAACGCCATGGGCACGGCCCAGCCGAACGCGGCTCCAAGAACGAACTGTGGAATGGAAACGAAGCGCTTGATAAACGGGTACAGCACTGTCAGGGCCGCGGCAATCAACGCAAGCAACTGCGCTGGCCGGTTCAACATGGCAGCCAGGCCGACCGCAATAAGAGCGAGCGCGATGAAAAGTGTCAGCGCCTCTGCTGGTGCGACCGCACCCGATGCGATGGGCCTGTTGCGCGTTCGTTCAACGTAAGGATCAATGTTGCGGTCGGCAAAATCATTCAGCACGCAGCCGGCGGATCGCATAATGATGACGCCGAGCATGAATACGAGAAAAATGCCGCCGTCAGGGTGACCTTTGCCCGCGATCCACAATGCCCAAAGTGTCGGCCAAAGTAACAACCACACGCCGATTGGCTGGTTCAGCCGCATAAGCTGCACGTAATTCTGCAGTTGCCTAAAAAAGCCCGGCGCGTTTACTGGCGTCGTAATCTTGTGCGTCGGTTTATCCATCTTTGTTCATTCGCGTGACCATGGGTGCAAAAATAACAGATTCAGACTTTGCCGTATTGGTGAGCGTTGCCAAGCCAGCGCCGAATGATGCGTGGCCCGGCATCGGGGTGTTCCCGCCGGATAGTATCAGCGCTGGATTGTACGATAGGCAGCAGGTCAGCATCGCGGATCAGGTCAGCTATGCGGTATTCAGGCAGGCCGGTCTGCCGGGTGCCCAGCAACTCACCCGGCCCGCGCAATTCCAGGTCTCGCTGCGCGACAATAAAACCGTCATTGGTTTCGCGCAGCACTGCCAGTCGCTCGCGCGCCAGCCGGCCCAGCGGTTGTTTATAGAGCATGACGCAATGGCTCTGCGCAGCACCACGACCGACGCGCCCGCGCAGCTGATGAAGTTGTGACAAACCCATACGCTCGGAGTTTTCGATAATCATCAAACTGGCATTTGCCACGTCGACGCCAACTTCGATAACCGTTGTCGCGACCAGCACATCTATCTCGCCATCCTTGAAAGCACGCATCACCTTGTCCCTGGCAGGGGTTTTCATGCGCCCGTGGACCAGGTCAACGCGTAGAGCACTGAGTGTTGTGCTTAACATCCGGAAGCTAACTTCGGCGGCCTGGTAGTCAAGCAGTTCGGATTCATCAATCAACGGGCAGACCCAATATGCCTGTTGCCCGCTTGCACAAGCCTGTCTTACACGTTCGA
>QIHS01000407.1 GCA_003229095.1 Woeseia sp.
TACAATGCTGAACGCCGACTTCGTGCTCCAGTTGGGCGAGAGCAGCCTGCTCGACTGGCAGTTCTTCGTCAAGGGAACTAACTTACTTGATGAGGATGCGCGGCGCAGTCCGTCGTTTCGCGCCGCATTTGTGCCACTGCCGGGAGCGTCTTTCCACGCGGGTATTCGGGCAAGATTTAACTGAGCGCAACATTCGTGAGAACCACGAATATTCGAGAGCGGGGTTTCAACGCATTGCGAAGTCGTATGGAGGAAACTCCAGGCGCTCACGGTGATAACTCCGCGGGAATGCCTTCCAATGTTGTTGCGCGTGTTGCAAAAGGGCGTCCGTATATCTTATGCCGCACGAATATCAGTCATTGTCCATGGCTTCCGACAACTGAGCTTTGATGGGCCCTTCCAGCATCGTCAGGGCAAAACCCAGCCGCAGATCAACAACAACCAGCCGCTCATCCACGCAAATTTGCCCACTAACGCCGTTGCCGGACACCTTGAGCGCATCGCCCTCCCAGGTCGTTGACAGGCCATACTTTGCCTCTACATCAGAACGCATCTTGTCAACACAGCCCTTGGCTGCTTCTTTGCCAAGCTCGTGATTCCTTTCGATTCTCATTGCTTTCCTTTTCCTCCCGCTCTTATCCGCCTGCCCAAACATCCAGGACGTAACGACCGTCTCCGGACAATTTTTCCATCCAGATCTGTGCCTCTTCAGCTGTGACGTCCTGTTCTTCAGCATAAAGCATGATCAGTGAACGCCTGACATCGGGCTCCATCGCAACACCGTCACCACACACGTAGATCACAGCATCACGCCGAATGAGTTCCAATACGCGATCGGCATTGCTCCGCATCAGGTCCTGAACATAGACACGCTTTGATTCGTGGCGGGAAAATGCAACATGCAATTCGACCAGTCCGTCGGACTCCGCCGCTTCGAGGTCTTCGCGATAGATGAAATCCTGCTGCGGATGCCGGCAACCGAAAAACAGCATGGCCGGACCAAGCGATTTTCCCTCCGCCTTCTGAACTCGTCTTTGCTGCAGGAAACTGCGATACGGTGCGAGACCGGTTCCTGCGCCCACCAAAATAATGGGCCTTGTCGTTTCTTTTGGCAGCCGGAAATCATTTGTTGGCGGTTTGACAACGGCCTTTATTGTGTCACCAATTTTCGCATTGCTCAGATAGTTGGAACAGACACCCCGATAGTCGCCATCCCCGGAACGGGCCGATCCCGAAACAACGCCGACCGTGATTGCGCATTGCCCTGCATGCTGCATCGGTGACGAAGAAATTGAATAGTAGCGCGGCGATAACCAGGGAATCATTTCCAGGTAAACCGCAAACGGAAGATTGCAGGCTGGAAACTCCTGCAGCAAATCAAATACGGACTTTCGTTTCAGAAAAACTTCTGCCCGGTATTGGTCATTAGCCTCGACGGAGTTGTCAGCCAGCACCTCCAGCCTTTTCCGGGTATCGGGACACTGCGTATGACTCGCCAGGATTGCCACGTCCCTGCGGCTTGCAACTGCCTGCAATTCTCCATAGACATCGGCCAGCCGCTTCACTGAAAAAGTGCTGTTGTCGGCGAATGGGCTACGGCGGCCGCGAGTCGTATGGACCCGGATATACGAGTCCTGATCATATCCAAATCGTTGCAGAATACGTTCCACGAGTTCTGCGTGATTGACAGGTACGACACATAGATGATCGCCCGGCTCATAACTTACGCCAGCCGGAAACTGTAACTCGATATGTCGGGTCGAACGGCCTGATGGTGACTCACCTTCATGATTTTGCAGCTCGCGATTTTCAACGACTGTCATTTCCAACGCGCCAGTCGCGCTGGCGACAGGATTCGCAGTCACGCTTTCGGCAATCTCGATCTGGTAAAGAGGTTCGACTTCCGCGGGCGCAGTGAAATCTACATCAAGCTTGAGTCCCTTACCCAGTGATGGCCAGAGTGAATCCGCCCAGTCCTGAAACTGGTCATCGACATCTTCCCGGCTATCTGACTCACCACGACCTGCCAGTCTGGTGGCCCCAAGCTCAGCCATCCTCGCGTCGATGTGACGCGGTATAAACTGGAAAGTCGCGGCCCAGTCACGACTGCCACAGCCGAATACGGCATAGGACACGCCCTTCGCTGCACCTGATTCCGCCTGGTCAAGCCACTGCATAAATTTCGCAGAGTTGTCCGGGGGGCAGCCGTTATATGACGAGCTTGCAATGATGACGGCACCACTGGTCGGCAATCGGCCTGTAAACTCATCAAGCGATGCCAGCGTCGTTTCGAAACCGTTTAGTTCACCGGTTTGTGCAATTTCCCGAGCAATCGATTCCGTCGTGCCAAGGTTTGACCCAAAAAGAACGCAAAGTGGTGTGCCGTGTTTTGGTCTTCGTGCTGCCTTTTCCGGGATAGCCGACTCACTGGTTTTCACCGCGACCGAAGCAACACTGACCTTCCTTAGATCGTCGCGCGGCTTAACCTTCATCGCAAAGCCATCGGGTTTGATCGATAGTGATTCGCGTATCTTTAACTCATATTTCTTGTGGTCGAACAGCTGGAATCGCTGCAAAATCATGGCGATGACCAGAATGGCCTCCTGCATCGCGAATGCCCGGCCAATACAGGCCCGTTTGCCGTTGCCAAAAGGCTTGTAGGCATACGCTGGGCGAGCGGCCTCTGCCTCGGCTGAAAAGTTATCCGGATTAAAGTTTTCAGCATCTTCGCCCCACACAGATCTGTCACGATGCAACATCAGCGTCAGTAAGGTGGTCATCGTGTTTTTCTTGAGCGCATATGCACCGCCAATGACTTCGTCCTTGTAGGGATAAAAACCAATAGCCGGCGCTGTCGGCCACAAGCGCAAAGACTCTGACAGGATTGCACGAATATATTTCAGCTTGCTAATCTGCTTGTACTGCGGTGGTGACGATACGTCCCCACCAAGAACGCGGTCGACTTCTTCGTAGGCCTTCTCAAGAACATCAGCATTGTTAAGCAGAAAGTACAGCGTAAACGAGAGCAGGCCAGAAGTCGTTTCATGGCCCGCAATCAAGAAGGTGTTGATTTGGTAACGAATGTTTTCATCGGAGAGGCTCTCGCCCGTGACCTTATCAACGCCGGCCAGCATGTAATTCAGCAAATCTTTTTGCGTCTTGTCCGCCGCGCCGCGTCGGCGCTCACGAATGATATTGTCAACCAGTTCGTTCATATAACGAACGTCTTTGGCCAGTTGGTCGAGACGTTTTCGCAGTACCACTTTTTCGAATGGCAGGCCGCGCTGCATCATGCAGGTTTCCAAAGTCCGCGTCAGCGCAACGATAAACGGGTGGAAGTCCCGGCGGTAAAACGAATTAAAGCGGTAATCGAAGCCACACACACCGATTGTGTCGAGCGCAAGACCGGTCATATCCCGAACGACGTCGATTTCTTCGTCCGTGTTAAGTCGCTCCCACTTCAACATAAGCTGGCCGGCGATATCGACCATCATCGGGAAATAGTCGGCCATTGCATTCTGGCCGAATGTCGGCAACAGGATGTTGTGCGCCTTCGACCAGTTCGCTTCTTGCGT
>QIHS01000404.1 GCA_003229095.1 Woeseia sp.
CGCGCGATCTGACAATGGGCGCATTACGGCCCCGGTCAGCAGCGGGCTGAAATAATCGTCAACAATGACAAAACCCATGCCCCACGCGGACAGCTCGACTTGGCGCCGCCCGGCAGATCCGCTGACGAATCGGCGTGCAAGCGCACCCAACACGCCGGATCGTTTGAACAACTCGAATAAAATTCCGATCAGGATGACTATCTGACAAATCCAGATGAAGTCGCCGTTGCCCAGCGAGGATTGAAACAACTCGTTCAACCCCACGCCGGGCACACTCCCCAGCATCAGCGTGCCGACAAAGGTGCCGACAAGCATGGCAATCAACGCCGAGCGGCTGACAAATGCCAGTACGAGTGTTACCAGCAAAGGTAACAACGCCCACATGCCCCAACCTGATTCTTCCATCAAACCTGCCTTTACAAGATCGTTACGCCAACGATGCAAGTTTTTGAAGTTGATTTCAAACATCGCATGACTTGCAATAGATTGCGTTGCGAAGGAGACTCAGGATCCATCGGCGCATGCCTTCCCGACTTTGTCTGGATTGGCCGTAGCGCGGAAACAGGGGGACGGCAATGACGATAAGACGAGGCGCGAGCGCCTTAGTGATTGCCTTGATTGCTTTTTGCGGGGCGCATGCGATGGCAACAGAAAATTCCGGCGATACGGTGAGATATGTTCGTTACCTGCAGGACGATCGCGCCCGTTACGGCATTGAAGACGGCAATCAGATTCATGAACTGGACGGACCAGCCTGGCAGGGCGGCGTACGAACAGGCAACAGTATTTCTCTATCGGAGGCAACTTTACTGGCGCCGGTAGAACCCTCCAAAGTGATCGCGGTTGGCTATAACTACATCAGCCACCGGGAGGAAATGACGCATACGGAGAAACGCCCAATTCCGAAAGAGCCGCCACTGTTCCTCAAGCTACCAACCTCCATTACCGGACCAGACACCGACGTGCCCTACCCTGAAGGTGCAACTGACCTGCACTTCGAAGGCGAACTCGTCATCGTCATTGGAAAGACAGCCAGCAAGGTGGCGGTGGCTGATGCGGGCAACTTCATCTTCGGCGTCACAGCCGGCAATGACATTAGCGAGCGCGCCTGGCAGGCGAATGACCTGCAGTGGTTTCGCGCTAAGGGAACAGATAAGTTCGGCCCGCTGGGGCCGGCGGTCGTTACCGGCCTGAATTACCTGGATCTCCGGGTACAAACGAGGCTGAATGGTGAAACCATGCAGAACCAGAGTTCGATAGATCACATTCATGATGTGCACGAAATTCTCAGTTATGTCAGCCAATATGTAACACTCTACCCGGGCGATATCATTTTCACGGGAACGCCGGGTGCAACAGGTGCCATGAAACCTGGCGACATCGTGGAAATCGAACTCGAAGGCGTTGGCATTCTTAAGAACCAGATTGTTTCGTCTGTAGTCGAATAGAGAAAATTCTTTTAGGGGACCGAAAATGATCACACGAACAAAACCAATCCTGCACCACGTGCTTATTCTGTCGCTGGCCGTTTTTGGCGGCACAGCGATCGCACAAAACGGCGCACCCAATACTCACGACCCCGTTGCCGGTTGGGCCGAATTGCCCGATGGCCGTGTCTGGGGCGCGATCAGTGCGATCTATCCTGCCAACGATGGAAAGCACATCTGGATTGCTGAGCGTTGTGGCACGAACTTGTGTGCAGGCAGTGACCTCGATCCCGTCATGCTGTTCGACGAAGACGGCCATGTCGTTAAGAGTTTTGGCGCCGGCATGATTACCTGGCCGCACGGCATGTATGTCGATGCAGACGATAACGTGTGGATTGCGGACGCGGTTGGCTATGCGCCCGTGCCGGACGGTGTCGGTCATACGGTGATGAAGTTCAGCCCCGATGGTGAACTGCTAATGACGCTTGGCAAAGAAGGCGTTGCGGGCGACGGAACCGATGTCTTCAATAAACCTGCCGACATAGTGGTAGCACCCAACGGTGATATTTTTGTTGCAGACGGACACGACACTGCTGGCAACAACCGCATCA
Organism: Woeseia sp.; assembly: GCA_003229095.1. Classification (GTDB taxonomy): domain Bacteria; phylum Pseudomonadota; class Gammaproteobacteria; order Steroidobacterales; family Woeseiaceae; genus SZUA-117. Next base: position 2,039 of record QIHS01000404.1, read on the forward strand.
TGAAATTCAACAGCGATGGTGACTTTCTTATGCAGTGGGGATCTGTCGGTGGCGATCACGGCCAGTTCCGCGATCCGCATGCTTTGGCAATGGATTCACAGGGTCGCTTATTTGTCGCCGATCGCGGCAACAGTCGCTTGCAGATCTTCACCCAGGACGGCGAGCATGTTGCCACCTGGACACAATTCGGACGACCGAGCGGGCTGTTCATCGATAAAAACGACGTTCTGTACTCAGCAGACTCTGAGTCGAATGATCGCCGTAACACCGGCTGAAACGCGGCATCCGAATTGGCAGTGCTAAAGACGGCTTTGTCACCGCGTTTGTTCCTGACCCGGAAGCGGACCAGGACAACTCAGGAACCAGCGGCGCGGAGGGTGTTGCAGTAGACGCCGCGGGCAATATCTACGGCGCGGAAGTGGGTCCCCGGGCGATCATGATTTACGTCCCGAAATAGCCCGTTTTATGGAACAAGTACGCTTGTGGCGCTGTCTTAAATGGTAGACTTCGCCTTATTGTTCGCAATCATGGAGACCCAAGGATGAACGACAACGTCAACTATCTGGCGCCCGTTTCAGAGCTGTCCGCAGCGGATCGCTCAACTTTTATTTGGAAATGTTACGCACATGTCGTCGGCGCGATTCTTGTCTTCGCCGCAATTGAGGTTTACCTGTTCCAATCAGGTGTCGCCAAGGCAATCGCCGAGCCAATGTTAAACAACTGGCTGCTGGTGATTGGCGCGTTCATGTTCGCGAGTTGGGGTGCTACCCGGGTTGCGCACAAGGTCAAGTCGACACAAGCCCAATATATGGCGCTTGGCTTTTTCATCGTAGTCCAGGCACTGATCTTCGCACCTATGTTGTATATCGCATCCAAGATGCAGCCCGGCTTGATAGACAGTGCTGCCGGGGTCACAATCATGGGCTGCGTCGGCCTTATTGCAACCGTCATGATTACTGGCAAAGACTTTACGTTCTTGCGCGGCATGCTGGTCTGGGGTGGAATGCTTGCCATGGTGGCGATTGTCGGCAGCATATTTTTCGGCTTCCAGCTCGGCACCTGGTTTTCCGTTCTGATGATCGGCTTTGCCGGTTCTGCCGTCTTGTACGACACATCGAATATCGTTCATCACTATCCGCAGGTTGCAGCTATTCGCATCGATCGCACTGATGTTCTGGTATGTGCTCAGGTTGTTCATGAGCCGGAATTAGGAACAGATCGAAAGTTGAAAAAAGCCCGGCAACTGCTGGGCTTTTTTTTGCTCAGCAAATAGGAGTCAGATTATTGGCACCGGCCATGTAGGGTAGCAAGACTTCTGGTACGGTAACGCTGCCATCAGCCTCCTGGCAGTTCTCCATCACGGCAACCAACGCCCTGCCCGCAGCCACGCCGGAACCGTTCAGCGTGTGCAGCAACTCAGGCTTGCCGGTGTCCGGATTCCTCCAGCGCGCCTGCAGTCGCCGCGCCTGGAAATCTATGTAGTTGCTGCACGACGATATTTCCCGGTACGCCTGCTGTCCCGGCAACCAGACTTCGAGGTCATAGGTCTTATGAGCACCGAAGCCGACATCGCCTGAACACAAAACGACTTTCCGGTAGGGCAAATTCAGTTTCTGCAATACCGTCTCGGCGTGACCGCATAACTCCTCAAGTGCCACGTCGGAATTTTCTGGTTCTACCATCTGCACGAGCTCGACCTTTTCAAACTGGTGCTGGCGAATAATACCGCGGGTATCCTTGCCATAAGAACCCGCTTCGGAACGAAAACATGGCGTGTGCGCAACGAACTTCTTTGGCATTTCAGTCCCTTCTGCGATGCTGTCCCGCGCAAGATTCGTCACAGGCACTTCCGCAGTTGGTATCAGGTAAAAAGGCGGATCGTCTGTCGTCTTGAACTGGTCGTCCGCAAATTTTGGCAACTGGCCCGTGCCAAAAAGCGCCTCGGATTGCACCAGGTACGGCACGTAAACTTCCTGGTAGCCGTGTTCCGCGGTATGCGTGTCCAACATGAATTGGATCAATGCACGCTGAAGTCGTGCCAGCAGTCCGTGCATGACTGCAAATCTCGAGCCGGACATTTTTGCGGCAGCATCAAAGTCCAACAGCCCCAGACCAGCGCCAATCTCCACGTGATCGAGTATCTTGAAATCAAAGTCGCGGGGCTCACCCCAACGAAGAATCTCTTTGTTGTCGTTCTCGTCTGCACCATCGGGTACGTCATCGTGCAACAGGTTTGGCAATCCCGACTCGACTTCGCGCAGTTCTGACTGCACATCGTTTAGCCCGCTCTCGGCTTCTTCAAGTTTCTTGCCAAGATCTTCGACTGCCGCCAGCAACGGGGCAATATCTTCGCCTTGCGCTTTCGCTTTGCCTATCGACCTGGCACTTGCATTGCGCTCTGCACGCAACGCTTCCACGTCAACCTGCAAGGCTTTGCGGCGTTCTTCCAGTGTGGCATACGCGCCTTCATCGAAAATGAAATTTCGCCGTTTGAGGTTGGCCGCAACATCGTGTCCGGCGGATCTGAGGAGTTTAGGGTCAATCATTGTCTGCTTCTTTGTTTTGCTCGTTTCGCCTGGCAATCTGCGCCAGCTTTTCGCCGATCTTTAACTCAAGACCCCGCGGCACGGGATAATAGTACTTGCGCGCCGGCATGTCGTCAGGAAAGTAGGTTTCGCCTGCTGCCAAAGCATCTTCTTCGTCATGTGCATACCGATACTGTTCACCATAGCCAAGTTCTTTCATCAGTCGGGTGGGTGCATTGCGCAAGTGCATCGGCACTTCCAGCGAGCCGAACTCGGCAACGTCGGCGGCGGCACTCTTGCTCGCTTTGTAGACGGCATTGCTCTTGGCTGCACAGGCAAGAAAAACGACTGCCTGCGCAATTGCCAATTCGCCCTCGGGGCTGCCAAGCCGCTCGTAGGTTTCAAGAGCGTCCAGGCACAGCCTCAGTGCACGCGGATCTGCATTGCCTATATCTTCGGATGCGACCCTGATGATGCGCCGTGCGACATAGCGTGGATCACAACCGCCATCGAGCATGCGCATCAGCCAATATAGCGATGCATCAGGATCGGAACCACGAATAGACTTGTGCAGTGCAGAAATCTGATCGTAGAAATATTCTCCTTGTTTGTCGAAACGGCGCCGACTGCCCTGGGCCACATCTGTTGCAATAGCACGTGTAATAACTCGCTTCTCACCACTTGCAGGGGCCAGGTCTGCAGCCAGCTCAAGCAAATTGAGCGCCCGCCGCGCATCACCATCTGCAGCCATCACGATCAGCTCCGCAGCATCGGCATCCAGGGTGATATTTTCACTGCCTAAACCGCAACTGGCATCTTGTAGTGCGCGCGCAATTACGTCGCCGAGTGCATCGGATTCCAGCGGCTTGAGTACATATACACGTGCGCGGGACAGCAATGCGTTGTTCAGCTCAAAAGATGGATTCTCCGTTGTCGCACCAATGAATGTCAGTGTGCCATCTTCGACAAATGGCAGGAACGCATCCTGCTGTGACTTGTTGAATCGATGCACCTCATCGAGAAACAGAACGGTGCGCCGGTCATAAACTTCCCGATGTTGTTTCGCTTCTGCAACTGCAGCACGCACGTCTTTGATTCCGGCCATTACCGCAGAAAGGCTGACAAAGTGGGCGTCCGTCGTCTGCGCGATCATACGAGCGAGCGTCGTTTTTCCTGTTCCGGGCGGGCCCCAGAAAATCATGGAATGCGCTCTGCCCTGCTCAATGGCGACCCGCAGCGGTTTTCCTTCTGCTAACAAATGTTGCTGGCCAAAAAAACCGTCCAGGGAATCCGGCCGAATTCGGTCGGCCAGCGGACGGTTCAGCTCATCGCCCGTGTCTTTTCTGACTGTCTTCTGTGTGAATAAATCAGCCAAATTTCTTCTGCAACCATCGTTCGACACGCAAACTCCAGCCGCCGAAACCGACCAGCGCGATTGTTATGCCCGCCACAATGCCCAACAGATCGGCACTCAGGTCCGCCAGCTCAGCGGTTCGATAAGTCAGCATGGACTGGCCGACTTCGATCAGCGCGCCGAATATCAACAGGCCTAAAGCGATCCAGACGTAAGCGCGCGGTGCGTACTGACCGCAATACCAGATGGCCAGTATGGCGAATGTCACGCCATGGGCCCACTTGTCAGACACGTTCCAGTCCGGTCCATTGGAAACCGGGGCCATCGCAAAAGCTACCACGGCAAGCAGCAACAACACGCCAGCGATGCGCCAGCGTATGGGATAATTCAATGGCAACATCTAACGGTCCGTGGCAGATGCAACGAGTGGCGTGCCGTCTACATCAACATCCGGTGGTGGAACGAAAAATTGTCGCTCGTTTGCAGGTTTGTTCACGGACACATCCAGCAATGCAATCAGGGTCGTTTGATCAAGGTTGTCAACGAACAGCATGCGAGACAGCATGCCATCCGTGAAGCCAAGTTCCACTTTGTTAAAACCGTTGTCCGTATCTTTCGGCCGCAACCTGACCCACACAGTGCCACGATCCTCTAAACTTCCGATATAGTCGAAATCATTGAGCACATCGCTCGATCCGCCCAGCAAGACTGCCGGCGTATTGCTCAGTGCCTCGGCCTGCGGCT
>QIHS01000493.1 GCA_003229095.1 Woeseia sp.
GCTAGCGCTTTAACAATTAAGGGGAACCGGGGCGCGCTGACAAGTTGTAACAAGACTATATATGGTCTATATTCGGTCCGTAGCCCTATGAGGAAGTGCAATGAAGTATTCAACCCAGATAAAACCCATTAGCTATCTCAAGGCACACGCAGCCGAGGTTGTGCGTGAACTGGCTGAACAACGCAAACCGCTTGTCATCACCCAGAACGGTGAGGCCAAGGTGGTGATCCTGGATGTCGCTACCTACGAGGAAACGCAGGAGACGATGGCGCTGCTAAAGGTGCTTGCGCTTGGCAACCGCCAGATCGAGGAAGGTAAGGTGGTTGTGGCCAGGGACGTATTCAAGCGCTTGCGGAAGAAAAAAGCGTCTACCGACTAATGCGCTATCAAGTACTGTTAACCGAGGATGCGGCGCGAGACCTGGAAGAGATACATGCCTATATCAGCGAACACGACCTTCCTGCCAGGGCGGAGCACGTTCTCAAACGGCTGGAGAGAGTGGTTTCTGATCTTGCGGAAAATCCTGCCCGTGGCGCGTTTCCCAAAGAGCTACTAACCCTTGGTATTCGTGATTACCGGCAGGTATTTTTTAAACCATACCGGGTGATTTATCGTAGCCAGGGGAAGCGCGTTTACATTTATCTTATTGCCGACGGACGACGGGATATGCAAACGTTACTCGCACGACGGTTGCTCGGGGCGTAACAGGTTTGTACCTGATTATCTGGGCAAGACAGGTATCGCTGTCGTTCACTACCCGGCTGAAGAAATAGAGCAGGAACTACGCCCGGTTGGTTGATCAACTGCGCCGTTCCAAATTCACATCTCCCACGGTACTCCTTCCCCAAACTTCCCCTTCACAAAATCCACAAACACCCTGACCTTGAGCGGGAGATAACGACGCGACGGATACAAGAGCCAGGCCGCGCTGTCAAAGTCTGTAGCACTCACGTCGAAAGCCGGCAGTACCTGGCGTAGTGTCCCCACCTGCAATTCGCGCCAGACAATCCAGTGTGGCAACAGGACAAGCCCCATGTCAGCCAGTGCGCATTCCTTTAATGCGCTGGCATTGGAAATCGAACACCGTGATTGCACGGGCACTTCGGTAATTTGCCCCTTTTTGCCACGAAAGCGCCAGCAGGAATTGAATCCTGACATGGGAAACACCAGGCAGTCGCAGTCTGCGACTTCGGCCGGTGTTTGCGGTTCGCCCTGTGTTTCAAGCCAGTCCGGACTGGCACAGACCACGAAACGCATATCGCACAAACGGCTGGCGATGAAGGCGGAGTCTTTCAGTGGGCCAAGGCGCAATGCAATGTCGAAATGTTCTGCCAGTAAATCATCGACACTGTCCTGGAGAATCAGTTCGATAAACAGTTCGGGATAAACTTCCGTCAGCTCTGGTAAAAATGGCACGATGGCCAGCTGCCCAAAACTCACCGGTGCAGAAATACGCAACCGCCCCCGGGGTTGTTCGCTGATATCAATCGCCATGTCGCGTGCGTGTTGCAGTTCATCAACGACAGGTTCGATACGCGCGAAATACAATTGACCGGCTTCGGTTGCTTCAATCCGGCGCGTGCTGCGTTGAAACAGTCGAATGCCCAGTTCACTTTCCAGCGCCGAGATTGCCCGCGAGATCGAGGATGGGCTTACATCGCGGTCACGCGCAACAACGGCAAAGTTACCACGACGCATAACTTCGATAAATACCTGGAGATTGGCTAAATCCATTCATGCAGTATACGCAACAATGAAATCCTCTGCGTGATATTTATGCGCATGTCGGTGCACTGTAGGCTTGTCGCACGGTCATCAAAGACGAGGATATAAAACCATGGCAAGACTGCTACGTATCGATGCGAGTTCCCGGGTTCACGGTTCACACTCCTGGGAAATCGCAGACTATTTTCAGAATCAATGGCTTCAGCAACATCCCGACGATGAGGTTGTCGTCAGAAACCTTCGGCGTGATCCCGTACCGAATATTGAGGATGCGACCATCACCGGGTTTTACACGCCATCGACAGAGCACGACGCCGAGTTGCAGGCTGCCACGGCTCTGTCTGATCAGTTGATTGATGAATTGATGTCATCTGACATTCTGTTGATCAGTACGCCGATGTACAACTTTTCAGTGCCATCTGCGCTGAAAGCCTGGATCGACCAGATTGTTCGCATTGGCTATACCTTTGACTTTGATCCTGAAAGTGGTTTCAAGGGACTCGTGGAAGGTAAACGTGCGGTTGTTGTGACAGCCAGCGGTGCTGTGTTTTCCAACCCCGCCATGTCGGCGCTCAATTTCCTGGACCCTTATCTGCGCACCCTGCTCGGGTTCCTGGGCATCACCGATAGCAATTTTATTACGGTGGAAGGGACAACAATGGACGAGGCTGCAATGGAAAGCAGTAAACGCAATGCCAGGGAAAGTATCGATAAACTCGTATTGGAAGCCCTCTGACACAGGGCTTTCGCCGCAAGCCGGGCAGCTTATCTACTTTGCGGGAGGCGAAGAAGCTGTGCTGGAGCGGGTGCGCGATACTCTGATGACACTCGGTTCTGCCATCCATCATATCGGTCCGGTAGGGTCGGGCGCTACGTTCAAACTGGCCGTTAATGTGCTGTTTGGCATCCAGGCCGCTGCCCCGAATTATGCAGAACAGGTCAAGGCATTCGATAAAAAAATGTATACAGGCGAGAACGCTTTCAAGATAGAGAAACAGGACCTCGATGTCATGAACAAGGCGGCATCAGATCTTGCCGCCAGCATGCCGCAACCGGGTCTCAAGGTGGGTGACAAAGCACCGGACTTTCGCCTGCCTTCGGCGGGCGAAAGTTCGATCAGCTTGAATGAGACGTTGTCACGTGGGCCGGTCGTCCTGGTGTTTTACCGGGGAGACTGGTGTCCCTACTGCGATCTGACGTTGCGGACCTACCAGAAGTCATTCGCTGAACTTAAAGCAACAGGCATGACATTGCTGGCCATATCGCCACAAAAACCTGATCGTTCACTGGCTATCAGTAAAAAGAACCTGCTGGAGTTTGATGTCCTGAGTGATGAAGGTTGTCAGGTGGCGGAACGATACGGCCTGTCGTTTGAAATGCCGTCAACCCATGTCGGGGTGCTTGCCACGGTTGGCTTGTCACAGGGAAACAAAAAAGGGGACCTGGTCAATCAAATCCCTTTGCCTGCCACCTATGTGATAGATAGTAATGGCAGCATTACCTGGGCGCATATTGACCCAGACTATCGATCTCGTGCTGAGGTAAAGGATATACTGGCAGCACTGCATGATACTTGTGAATTCTAACA
>QIHS01000310.1 GCA_003229095.1 Woeseia sp.
GAGGCTGCGTCGAACACCGCAAGCAGGAACAGCCCAACAATGGCCAGTTTGCGGGGGTCGAGATGCCGGATACGCAAGCCAACCACAATCGCGCCCAGTGCCGAACCTGCAAAACCAGTGGCGGCCAGCCAGCCTGCATCGGCCTGACTAAACCCTGCGTAAACCACCAGCGCGCCGACCATACTCGGCAGGATAAGAATAGGCAGAATGGCAACCGAGCCGAGAATCGACAATCGGATAATCCGTACAGTTTCACTGGTCATATTTTTCGCAGAGCCGGAAGTGATTGTCGGCGTATACTACAACGAACAGCATAATGGCCGATCATTTCTATGGGGACCCGACAATTATGGTGACATTCGCCGCGACACAGATGGCCTGCGTCGATGACAGCAACGCCAACATTGACCTCGCAGAAGAACAGGTGCGAGCAGCCTGTTGCAGGAGTTGTTCGAGACGCCTTATTTTTGCAAAGATCTGGACGACAAATTCTTTTCGCTTGCGCACGATGAACACACGAATGATTTGGTCAAGCGATTCCAGACGCTCGCCAAAGAACTCGCAGTCGTTTTGCCAATTAGTTTTTTCGAACGCGCGAACAACGCCTATTTCAACTCCATTGCAATTATTGACGCCGACGGCACGCTACTCGGCGTCTATCGAAAATCACATATTCCTGACAGCCCGGGATATCAGGAGAAATTTTATTTCAGTCCGGGGGACACGGGATTTCGTGTATGGCAAACACGTTATGCGAAAATTGGTGTCGCGATTTGTTGGGACCAGTGGTTTCCGGAAGCTGCCCGCAGCATGGTCTTGCAGGACGCAGAGGTACTCTTGTACCCCACGGCCATCGGTTCCGAGCCCGGCTATCCAGATATTGATTCCGCAGGGCACTGGCAACGCGCCATGCAAGGCCATTCAGCGTCGAACTGCGTTCCAGTGGTTGCCTCCAACCGGATCGGTCTTGAGAAGGGTTCGTCCTGTGATGTGAGTTTCTATGGCAGTTCGTTCATTACTGATCACACCGGAAAAATGCTCGCCGAATCAGATCGCAGCAGCCAGGATATTATCGTTGCGGAACTCGACCTCGACCTGATGCGACGCGAACGTACAGCATGGGGTTTATTTCGTGACCGGCGTCCCGACTTGTACGGCGACCTTCTCAGTCTTGGCGCAAAATCGGCGCAACCATGAGCGAAGAGGCTTTCCCGACAGCGGCATCCGCCGGCTATACCATGCCTCCTGAATGGGAGCCGCATGAGCGCTGCTGGATGGCCTGGCCATGCCGCGCAGAAATCTGGAATGGTAATATTGCGCGAACGCAGCTTAACTATGCGCAGGTTGCAAATGCCATCGCCGAATTCGAACCCGTCACGATGCTCACGCCGCCGCGCGATTTCGAAAACGCACGCAAACATTGCGGCGACAAAGTAGAGATTTTGCCGGTCGAACTGGACGATTCATGGACGCGCGATATCGGACCGAATTTCGTCACAAACGAGGCGGGCAAACTGGCCGCGTCACTGTTTCACTTTAATTCCTGGGGACAAAAACACGTGCCATGGGGAAAAGATGCTGCACTGGGACATCGCATTGCGGAGTATCTTGGCATCCCGACGTTTTCCTCGACGATTTATATGGAAGGCGGCGGGATTAACGTTGACGGTGAAGGGACGGTGCTCGCATCCCTGCAAAATGTGCTGCATGAGAATCGCAACCCCGGGCTGAGCCAGGCCGAAGCAGAACAAATTCTCTGTGACGCACTAGGCGCCAAAAAAGTACTGTGGTTTCCAGGCGATCCGGATGACACCGAAACTGACGGTCATATCGATGGTTTTGCCTGCTTCCTGCAAGCGGGGAAAGTGCTGGTTGAGATTTGTCCAGCAGATGGCAGCGAACGATATGACAACATGCAGGCAAACTTGAACGCGGTAAGAAACCAAACGGATGCGATGGGCCGCGAACTCGATGTTGTCACGATTGAGGAGGCTTATGAAGCCGAGCGCACTAACGAGATCTTCGCCAGTTCTTACATCAATTTTTACATCGCGAACGGTGCGGTGGTCATGCCAGGTTTCGGCATTGATCGCGACGCGGACGCGTGCAAGCAGATCGCGAGCCTGTTTCCGGATCGCGAAGTGATACAAATCGATATTTGCGACATTGCCCTGGGCGGTGGCGGAATACACTGTATTACTCAACAGCAGCCGGAATCCGGCTAGCCGGCTAGGGGCGACACGACGATGGTAACCACTTGTCCTCCAGTATTGCATCACCTGTGCATGCCCACGAAACGCTGCCCACGTTATTCATTGGTGCCAATGACAGAACCCCATTATTGAGATTGTTGTTAACGTCGCCACCGTAGGTCACCTCTATTACGCCTCCAGCCGTGACCTCAACCTGCGAAATGTATTTGCCCTGAATGTTACCGGCAGCCTCGAGACCCGCGTCCGCGTTATTGTTCGGAAAGGTCCCACTTTCCTGGTGATACACTGTGACAGCCGCCTTTGCGCCGGATGCCAGATTAAACCCTTGGGATACCTGTGCTCGGACGATATAGTTGAGATAGGCAGGAATAGCGATGGACGCAAGAATGCCGATGATCGCAACCACGATCATAAGCTCAATTAGCGTGAATCCCTTCTCGTAATGTTTCATTGGTGCAACTCCGGACATTTTAATAGTCGACTGGCAGTTGATATCAAGCGATTCTCGTGCCAACTTTGCGTTTTTTCCGATAACTACCTAAAAAATATAAGGAAAATGATGTTGGAATTCATGGCAGAAGTCGGTTTTCTGAATCGATGGGTGGCAATCAAGGTCAGTAACTGACAATTCCTGTCACCTGATCCAAATCGTCGGATCCGGGGGTATTGCGATGCTGCAATCGCGCTCAATCATTGATTTCATTTGGCTGCTCTCACAACCGATTTTACAATCCGTTTACGAAAGATCGTATGCCCGTGCGATAGTATGAGCCTCAACCAAAACACACGGGAGCTACAAATGCTTCGGCTGATTACACTTGTTACTGCACTCACGCTGGCCGGATTCTCCACAGCGGAGCCGATTCTGAAAGGCAGCCCGGAAGAACTTCGTCAGTTTCTGGATCCGATTGAGTACACCGTCACGCTCAACGCCACTCACGACGAAACGGCGTATTCGGACAAAGCAATTGTCAGCCTGACGATCACCACGGAAGCCAGTCAACTTGGAAACTCGATGCGGACAAACGCGGCACTGCGAATTTCGATTACACAGACGCTGCTCGACGCAGGTGTCGGCGCGGACGAGATAAATACCTCGAAGTTTTCGTCGTCACCACAATTCGGCTGGTTTGGTAGCAAACCGAAAAGTTTTGAAGTCGTCAACCGCATGTCGGTTGGTATCACCGATGAGGCACACCTTCAACTTATCGCTGTCTTAACGGATGACAATGACGAAGTCGTTTTGGCTGGCATGAAATTCGAACACACGGCAAAAGAAACCTTTGAAAACAAGGTCAGGGCGAATGCGATGGACAAGGCGCTGGCACAGAAGGCTGTTCTTGAAGAACGCCTTGGGTTTGTATTGGTACCGATTGGATTCAACGAGCAAATTGCAACGCCATACTATGCTGAGCTCGATAGGGTCCGGTCCCCAGCCCAGTTTTCCGCGAATAGCGTCGCTGGTGTCGAAATACTATCGCAGCCGACTTTCGATGAAATCACCTATCGCGCCACAGTCTTTGTGACCTTCGGGATCTTGCGTGAGTAGCTGTTTACGTTACGCGGCTCTTGCCGGGTCATAGCCGAGATTCGGCGATAGCCAGCGTTCCGCCTCCTCGACCGACATACTTTTTCTTTCCGCATAGGACACCACCTGATCGCGTCCCAATTTGCCAACCGAAAAATAGCGCGATTCCGGGTGCGAAAAATAAAAGCCGCTGACTGCAGCGGTTGGGTACATGGCGAATGAATCCGTGAGCTTGAGATCGATGGCGGATTCCACGCCAAGCAGTTTCCACAGCTGACCCTTCTCGGTGTGATCAGGACAAGCCGGATATCCCGGCGCGGGGCGAATGCCTCGATATTTCTCCGCGATGAGTTCGTTGTTGTTCAATCGCTCATCTGATTCGTAGGCCCAGAACTCGGTGCGGACACGTTGATGCAGGTACTCGGCCAGCGCCTCTGCCAAACGGTCGGCAAGTGCCTTGAGAAGGATGCTGCTGTAGTCGTCATGATCTGCCTCGAATCGTGCAACGTGTTCGTCAATGCCAATTCCTGCAGTCAACGCAAAGGCCCCTACATAATCGTGCCGGCCGCTGTCGATTGGAGCCACGAAATCGGCGAGACAGTATTGCGGCTGCCCAGCGGGTTTGCTGCGTTGCTGTCGCAAATGGCACAAGCGCATAAGTTCATCTTGTCGGTTGTCATCCGTAAATACGCGGATATCGTCATGCTCGATCGAATTCGCCGGATAGAAGCCGATGACCGCTCGCGCCTGCAACCATTTTTCTGCAACAATTTTTTCGAGCATGACCGATGCGTCACTAAACAAGGAGCGCGCTGCCTCGCCAACGATTCGGTCACTCAGAATTGCAGGGTATTTGCCGTGAAATTCCCAAGCGTTAAAAAACGGCATCCAGTCAATGTATTCCTTGAGTACGGCAATATCAATATTGTCGAATACGCGCTGGCCTGTAAATTCAGGCACCGGTGGCTGATAGTCGCTCAAGCTCATTTCCGATTGTCACGCGCCCGATTCAGGGACACCTGAGGTGTCAGTCGTGTCTTGCCAGCGTGCCGCTCACGTCGTTTCGCATTCTCTGTGCGGGTTTTGCTAATCAGCTCTGCGCGTGTATTAGCCTGCGTCAACGCCTGGGCGACACCGACGGCGCGCGAAGCATCTTTGACATAAATAACGGGACCGCCGTAGTTTGGCTCAATCTTTACGGCGGTATGCGCCGGCGAGGTCGTTGCCCCGCCAATGAGCAGCGGTAAATCGAAATCGAGGCGCTGCATTTCGCCGGCAACATTCACCATCTCATCCAATGATGGCGTGATCAGGCCTGACAAGCCGATAATGTGCGCTTTCTCCCGCCTGGCCGCCTCGAGAATTTTTTCACAGGAAACCATGACGCCAAGGTCGATAACCTCAAAGTTATTACACTGGAGAACGACGCCAACAATATTCTTGCCGATGTCGTGTACGTCACCCTTAACGGTTGCCATGACAATGCGACCGTTAGTCTCGATGACACCGCCTTTTTCTTCCTCGATGAAGGGCACCAGGTGGCTCACTGCCTTCTTCATCACTCGTGCAGACTTGACGACCTGTGGCAGAAACATTTTTCCTTCGCCAAACAGATCGCCGACAACATTCATCCCCGCCATTAACGGACCTTCGATGACATCAAGTGGCCGCGATGCGGCGAGACGTGCTTCTTCGGTATCGGCAACGACGAATTCATCGATTCCATTAACCAGGGCATGCTCCAGCCGCTTGTCGACTGATTCCTTCCGCCAGCTGAGATCTTTCGCTTTGGCCTTTTGCCCGCCGGCCTGGCCTTTGTATTCCTCGGCGGCATCAAGAAGCCGCTCGGTGGCGTCCTCGCGCCGATTCAATACAACATCTTCGACCGCATCGCGAAGTTTTGTTGGCAAGTCCTCGTAGAGGGCGAGCTGCCCCGCGTTCACGATACCCATGTCCATGCCAGCTTTGATCGCGTGGTAGAGAAACACAGAGTGAATGGCTTCGCGGACGATGTTGTTGCCGCGGAACGAAAACGATACGTTGCTCACACCGCCACTCACGAGAGAGTGCGGCAACGAAGCTTTAATACCTCGCGTCGCTTCTATGAAATCCAGCCCGTAGCTGTTGTGCTCATCGATGCCGGTCGCAATAGCGAAGATGTTGGGATCGAAGATAATGTCTGCAGGATCAAAACCGACGGTTTCTGTCAGGACTTTGTATGAGCGCTTACAGATTTCGATCTTGCGCTCGACGTTGTCCGCCTGAATGCCATCACGATGACGGCGGCACCGTAATCACGCACCAGCCGGGCCTGACGAATAAACTCGTCCTCGCCCTCTTTGAGACTGATGGAATTGACGACACTCTTTCCTTGCACACATTGCAGGCCCGCCTCGATCACCGACCATTTCGACGAGTCGATCATGACCGGGACACGGGCAACGTCCGGTTCTGAGGCGATAAGGTTCAGGTAGGTCACCAGCTCCGAGTCGAGCATGCCCTCGTCCATATTGACGTCGACAATCTGCGCGCCGTTTTCAACCTGCTGCCTTGCCACCTGCACTGCATCCGTATAGTTGTCAGCTTCGATCAACTTGCGAAAGACTGCTGACCCGGTGACGTTGGTTCGTTCACCCACGTTGACAAAAAGATCGTCAGGCCCCAGGTTCGCCGGCTCGAGCCCGGACAGTCGGCAACGAATTTCGATGTCGGGAATCGCGCGTGGTTTATGACCGTCAATAGCTGCTCGCAGCGCGCGAATGTGCTCGGGCGTTGTGCCACAACACCCACCAACCATATTGACGAGACCACTGGTCACGAACTCTCCCACGACTTTCGCCATGTGTTCCGGCGTTTCGTCATACTCCCCGAACTCGTTTGGCAAGCCTGCATTCGGGTGCGCACTGACGAGCGTGTTAGCAACCCGGGATAGCTCTGCCACATAAGGTCGCATGTCGTCCGCGCCCAGCGCACAATTGAGGCCAATCATGAACGGATCAGCATGCCGGACTGAATTCCAGAAGGCTTCGGTAGTCTGCCCGGAAAGCGTTCTGCCTGATGCGTCGGTAATCGTTCCTGAAATCATGACTGGCAAGGTAACGCCAGTGATATCGAAACTGCGCTTGATCGCAAATATGGCGGCTTTCGCATTGAGCGTGTCGAATATCGTTTCCACCATCAGTCCACGTCGCCCTCGATCAGTGCGACGGCGGCATCCTGGTAGGTTTCGGCCAGTTGAGCGAAGGTGATACTACGATACCCCGGGTCGTTAACATCGGGCGAGAGCGACGCCGTTCGATTCGCCGGGCCAAGCACCCCTGCAACAAATCTGGGTTGGCCACAATCTGCAGCACAGGCATCCGCCGCTTCACGTGCGATTCGCGCGGCAGCGCTGTTTAACTCTACAACGAGCGACTGCAAGCCGTAGTCACCCATCGACGGTGCGTTTGCGTTAAACGTGTTGGTTTCAACGATGTCAGCACCAGACTCCAGGAACTGCGAGTGAATTTCCCGGATGACCTCGGGGCGGGTAATGGAGAGCAGATCGTTATTGCCCTTCAAATCCGAGTGCCAGTCTTTGAATCGTTCTCCGCGATAGTCGTCTTCGCCGAGACCGTAGGCCTGGATCATCGTGCCCATCGCACCATCAAGCAGCAGAATTCTCTCTTGAAGTGCAAGATGTAAGGCCTCAATTCGTTGCTGTCTTTCCATGACGGCTCCTTAGTCAGTTGCTTTTTGCGGTCGAACGCCAATCGCATGACAAATGGCGAAGGCCAGTTCGTGGCGATTGAGCGTATAAAAATGAAATTCATCCACGCCTTCGCGCTTCAGCAAGGCGACCTGCTCGATCGCAACACTCGCCGCAATCAGTTTTCGGGTCTCCGGATCATCTTCGAGACCATCGAAACGATCGCGCAACCAGCCCGGTACACTTGCACCACACTGATCTGCAAATCGTTCAAGTTGCGGGAAGCGGGTGATCGGCAAAATGCCGGGAATCACTTGAGTGTCGATTCCGGCGTTCGCACACTGATCCCTGAAGCGCAGGTACTTGCTGACGTCGAAGAAGAACTGCGTAATGGCTCTGGAGGCACCCGCATCCAACTTGCGCTTCAGGTTGTCGAGATCGCTGGCGGCGTTCTTTGCCTCCGGATGAATCTCTGGATAGGCCGCAACGGAAATATCGAAGTCTGCAATTTTTCGCAGTCCGGCAACAAGATCCGACGCATACGCGTAGCCTTCCGGATGCGGAACGTAGCGCGGCGCATCCCTGGGCGGGTCGCCGCGCAAAGCGACAAGATGACGTACACCCATATCCCAGTACTCGCGTGCGATGTCATCGACTTGTGCCTTGCTGGCGCCAACGCAGGTCAGATGTGGCGCCGCCGTCAAGTCTGTCTCCTGGCGAATTCTTGCCACCGCTGCGTGCGTGCGCTCACGCGTCGATCCGTCTGCACCGTAAGTCACTGACACGAAGCGTGGTTTAAGCACGGCAAGATGTTCGATTGACTGCCACATAGTCTTTTCCATCGCCCCGCTGGTCGGCGGAAAAAACTCGAAGGACACGTCAATCGGTTTTTTCTGTGCTGTTGTATTCATAATTGGTCCGGACTGGTGGCCACCGATACCAGCCAGGCAGGATTTTTCTTCGGCGCAAACCTCGCCGGCGCCAGCCTCAGCCCGGCATCCCCGCTCCACTGCGCCAGTGAGGTCTGAATACCAGCTGCTGATCTTGTTGCAACGGATTCAAGAATAAAAAGGCGACCACCTGATCGCAGTAGTCGACGCGCTTCCTGCAATGCACGGACAGGATGAAGTGCATCAGTCAGTACATCGTCAATTATGATCGTATTGAATTCCTGATCCGCGAACGGCAATCGGTACATATCGCCTTTGCGCAGCAATTCGGAATTCCGGCGAGCAACAATTCGGCACGCGCAAGTTGTCTTGCACTCGCATCGATGTCGACACCGACCACCCTGCTCGCACGACTCGCCAACAATTTGAGAATTGCGCCACGACCGCAGCCAACGTCAAGCAGATGCCCGATCGGTGCGGTCACCGTCAGATCGAGTATCACGCGGTGCAAGGCTCGGTCCGCTGAATCATCGCGAGGCTTCGTATCCGTTTCATCGACGCGTCGCACGCGCCGTTGTCGCAACAACTTCCTGTCAGACTCGAACTCCGGATCACCAGCAGGAATTAGCGCAAGCAATTGCAACAACGCAGCAGACGCGGCACGATTTCCAGGGACGCGGTAGAAAACACGCTTGCCATCTCGAAATCGGTCCAGAAGACCCACGTCGCAGAGTTGTTTGAGCTGTTGCGACACTCTTGGCTGACTAAGCCCTAGCACCTGGGTCAACTCCGATACGCTGCATTCACCTTGCTGGCACAACGCCACAAGGCGCAGGCGTGTCGGGTCACCCAGCGCTTTGAGCTGCAACAAAAGAGTCTGCGTAGAAGCTTTCATCAATATATAAGGATATTTTAATGTGTACAGCAAAAGAGTCTAGCACAAAGACTGACAATGCGGCGTCCGAGTCGCTCTCGGAATCAAAGATCAGCCAATCAAACCCGTAACCGATCTTACGCGCCAACGCATGAATTATGCGGGCTAAGAGAGTTTTCGCTTGATGATCTGGTTGACCTGGCCAGGATTGGCTTTGCCCGCCGTTTCTTTCATGACCTGACCGACGAAAAACCCAAGCAGCTTGTCTTTGCCGCTTCGATATTCTTCTGCCTGTCCCGGGTTGGCGGCAATGACTGCATCGACGATTTTTTCAATCGCCGCAGAATCGGTGATTTGTACCAGGTTTTTCTCGGCGATAATTTCATCTGCACTGCCCTGACCTGACCACATCGATTCGAAGACATCCTTCGCAATCTTTCCCGATATCGTGTTGTCAGCAATGCGATCGAGAAGACCTGCCAGTGCGTCCGCTGCGATC
The DNA here is from genome assembly GCA_003229095.1 of Woeseia sp. Classification (GTDB taxonomy): domain Bacteria; phylum Pseudomonadota; class Gammaproteobacteria; order Steroidobacterales; family Woeseiaceae; genus SZUA-117. The sequence continues at coordinate 9,693 of QIHS01000310.1, forward strand.
TTGCTGGCCTGAATTTCAAGCCCTTCTTTGTTCAACGAGGCCATGAGATCGCCGGTGATCCAATGCGCTGCTGTGGGTGCTTTGATACTGGTCGCGGCGACAACCGCTTCGAAGTAGTCGGCGAGTGCGCGACTGATTGTCAGCAAACCGGCATCGGCATCTTTCAGGCCGTACTGTTCAACGAAGCGTCTTTGCCGGGCGTCGGGCAATTCAGGCAGTGTTTTGCGCACTGCTTCAACAAAGGCATCATCAAGTTCGACCGGCAGCAAGTCGGGATCGGGAAAATAGCGGTAATCGTTCGCCTCTTCCTTGGAGCGCATCGAACGCGTTTCGTTCTTGTCGGAATCGTAGAGCCGGGTTTCCTGGACAACTTTGCCGCCGTCCTCAATCAGTTCGATTTGTCGCTCAATTTCGATGTTGATCGCTTTCTCGACATAACGAAACGAGTTCAGATTCTTGAGCTCTGCACGCGTACCCAGTTCCTGCTGACCGCGCGGTCGAACCGATACGTTGGCATCGCAGCGAAACGAGCCCTCCTGCATATTGCCATCTGAAATCTCGAGGTAACGGACGATGGAGTGGATCTTGCGCATATAGGAGACGGCTTCTTTGGCCGAACTTAGCTCAGGCTCGGAGACAATTTCGAGCA
>QIHS01000557.1 GCA_003229095.1 Woeseia sp.
AACATTCCATACCTGAATCTCCGAAGTTAGCTCCGCGCGATATACGCGCGATGTTAAACTTTCGACCTATGTCCTACCCAGCGCAAAACATCGAGGGCAAACGTGTCATTCTCGGTTTGTCAGGCGGCGTCGATTCCGCTGTCGCCGCGTTGCTCCTGAAACGACAGGGAGCTGATGTGCAAGCCCTGCACATGACGAATTGGGAAGACGACGATGGCTATTGCACCTCTGCCGATGACTTGCAGGATGCCCGCGAAATTTGTGCGCAACTGAATATCTCTTTGCACCACGTCAATTTTACGCGGGAATATCGCGAGCAGGTATTTTCTGCCTTCCTCGACGACTACCGTGCTGGTCGCACGCCTAACCCGGATGTACTTTGTAACCGAGAGATAAAGTTCGGCGAGTTTCTAAGATACGCGAAGAGACTGGGTGGAGACCTGATCGCAACCGGACACTATGCTCGAATCATGCCTGTCGACGATAGAGCCGAATTGCACAAAGCGAAAGACCGGTCTAAAGATCAGAGTTATTTTCTGCACGCCGTCAGTGCTGCTGCCCTGTCGGAGACGATTTTCCCTTTGGGCGACCTGTTGAAATCAGAGGTCCGGGAAATTGCCAAAGACCACGCCCTGGTCGTTCACGACAAGAAAGACAGTACGGGAATTTGTTTTATCGGCGAACGACCATTTCGAGAATTTCTTTCGCACTACCTGGAACCCAACCCAGGACCCATCCGTACACCTGAGGGGCGAATTGTCGGCGAACATCGAGGTTTGATGTACTACACACTTGGCCAGCGCAAGGGGCTCGGCATTGGTGGCCTGGCCGAGGCTAACGATGATCCCTGGTACGTGGCGGCGAAAAACCTGTCAACCAACGAACTCACAGTCGTGCAGGGTGAACATTCGATGCGTTTTAGTATCGGGCTGGAGGCAAACGGCGCGACCTGGATCAATGGCGAACCGAAGGCTCTCGACAAGGGCAACCTACTCCAATGTACGGCGAAAATTCGCTACCGACAAAAAGACCAGCGCTGCACTGTTACGGCGCTGGACGATGGCCTGCTACAGGTGGCATTTGAGGATCGACAGGCGGATGTGACAGCCGGGCAATATGTGGTTTTTTATAGCGCAGAACGCTGCCTTGGTGGTGCTGTGATTGATCGAAGATTGATCGCAGATCGATCTGCGCAGTGACCAGCGCTCTATCCATCTGATATTGACAGATGGCATGCCAAAGACCGCTTAAGACGCTATAATGCGCCCCCGCGGCGCGGTCTGCACAGCGCAGCCCCCTCGCCAGGCGATCTATTATCCCGGAGAACAAGACTATGATGGACAGCTTCGGCGCCCGTTCAACGCTCGATGTTGGCGGCAAAGAATTCGAAATTTTCAGACTTGATGCTGTGACCGATGGTCATGTCAGTCGTCTGCCCTACTCACTTAAGATTCTTCTTGAAAATCTGCTGAGGCATGAAGATGGCCGCGACGTCACGCGCGACGACATCGTTGCGCTCGCGAACTGGGATCCGAAGGCTGCACCGAATACTGAAATTTCGTTCACGCCCAGCCGTGTCATCCTGCAGGACTTCACCGGCGTACCTGCGATCGTGGATCTTGCAGCGATGCGAGATGCTGTCGTCAAGCTCGGCGGTGACGCGGATAGTATCAATCCTCTTTCTCCCGCCGAACTGGTCATTGACCATTCGGTGCAGATTGATCGATACGGTTCGGCCGATGCGCTGGAACTGAATAATAAAATCGAATTTGACCGCAACCGGGAGCGCTATTCTTTCCTGCGCTGGGGTCAGGGCGCCTTTGAGAATTTTCGCGTAGTGCCGCCCAATACCGGCATTGTGCATCAGGTAAACCTGGAATATCTCGGGCGGGTTATTTTCGATGCGGAAAAGGACGGCGTGCGGCGTGCTTATCCGGACACTGTCGTCGGCACCGATTCGCATACGACGATGATTAACGGCATCGGTGTATTAGGCTGGGGCGTCGGGGGCATCGAAGCAGAGGCCGCTATGCTGGGCCAGCCGATAACCATGCTAATTCCGAACGTGCTCGGATTCAGACTGAGTGGAAATCTCAAAGAAGGTACGACCGCGACCGACCTCGTGCTGACAGTGACCGAGATGCTGCGTGAGAAAGGCGTCGTTGGGCAATTTGTCGAGTTTTATGGAGACGGCCTGGATCAACTACCGCTGGCCGATCGGGCAACGCTTGCCAACATGTCACCGGAGTTTGGCAGCACATGCGCAATTTTCCCCGTTGATGGGGAAACGCTGCGTTACCTGGAACTGTCGGGCCGCGATGCCGAACACATTAGCTTGATAGAGCAATATGCAAAAGCACAGGGTATGTGGCGCTACAGCGGACAGGCAGATCCGCTTTTCAGTGACACACTGTCACTGGATATGGGTACGGTTGAACCGAGCCTCGCCGGGCCGAAGCGGCCACAGGACCGCATTCCGCTGTCTGTCGCTGATACCACTTATCGACGCCACCTTGAAGTCATGACCCGCGATCGGAAAACCGGCGGTTCGTCGAAACTCGAGCTCTCTGGCGCGGAGGTCGGACTCACCGATGGAGCAGTTTTGATTGCAGCGATAACCAGTTGCACGAACACGTCGAATCCGGCCGTTATGATCGCTGCGGGACTCCTGGCGCGAAACGCTCGTGCGAAGGGCCTGATGACCAAATCATGGGTCAAAACCAGCCTCGCACCCGGCTCCAAAGTGGTGACTGACTATCTCGAGAAGTCGAAACTCGATGATGATCTCGACGCGCTGGGGTTTTACACCGTCGGTTACGGCTGCACGACCTGCATCGGCAACTCGGGACCATTGTTGCCGGAAATCAGTCAGGCGGTGCAAGACGGCAATATTGTCGGTTGCAGTGTGCTGTCCGGAAATCGCAATTTTGAGGGCCGCATTCATCCGCTGGTGCAAATGAACTTTCTCGCCTCGCCACCTTTGGTGGTTGCCTATGCATTGGCTGGTTCCATGGAGGTTAACCTGTATAACGACGCCCTCGGACATGACGCTGATGGTCAGCCGGTATACCTCAAAGACATCTGGCCCAGCCAGCAGGAAATTCAGGACATGGTCAGTCAGAACATCAATGCGACGATGTTCAAAACGAGCTACAAGGATGTGTTTAAAGGCGACGATAACTGGAATAACATCGATTCTCCCACTGGCAAGATTTATTCGTGGGCGGAAGATTCAACCTATGTCAGGAATCCGCCCTACTTCGAGGGCATGACGCTT
>QIHS01000070.1 GCA_003229095.1 Woeseia sp.
AGTGCCTCCATCAATGCTCTACTTGAAGCCTCACGCATATCATCTGTCTTCGGTTTGAACGCAAGACCCCAGATCGCAACCGTCTTGCCTTTCAGATCGCCATCGAAGTGAGCCGAAATTTTTGTGAACAGGCGCAGTTTCTGCCGATTGTTAACCGTCTCTACCGCCTCCATCAGAGACGCCTCGTAACCGGAATCCCGGGCCGCCCTGGCAAGCGCTCGTACGTCTTTTGGAAAACAGGAGCCGCCATAACCTGCGCCCGGGTATATGAAGTGATAACCAATGCGTGGATCCGAACCAATACCGATACGCACATTCTCAATATCAGCTCCAAACTGTTCGGCAATATTTGCCAGTTCGTTCATGAAACTGATCTTGGTCGCCAGCATCGCGTTGGCCGCATACTTTGTAAGTTCCGCAGAACGAATATCCATGCTGATCATGCGATCGTGATTGCGATTGAATGGCTCGTAGAGTGCGCGCAACAATTCGGTCGTTCTGGGATTGTCTGTGCCGACGATAATGCGATCAGGTTTCATGAAATCACTGATCGCCGCGCCCTCTTTGAGGAACTCCGGGTTTGAGACAACGTCGCATTCGAGCTGTACGTCACGCTCTCGAAGCGCCGTCAGAACGGTGGCCTTAACCTTATCTGCCGTTCCCACCGGCACCGTCGACTTGTCAACGATGATGCGATAGTCGTTCATATGCTCACCAATTGATTTCGCAACGGCAAGAACGTATTGCAAATCTGCAGAACCATCTTCGTCGGGCGGCGTGCCGACGGCAATGAACTGAAACAGACCGTGATCGACACCCTTCGCCACATCCGTCGTGAACTGGAGCCGCCCTGCCTCCCGGTTTCGAGCGATGTAGTCATTGAGCCCTGGCTCGAAGATCGGTACTTCACCAGCATTGAGCCGATCAATTTTGTCTGCGTCAATATCGACGCAGATAACGTTATTGCCCATTTCCGCCATACAGGCGCCGGTAACCAAGCCTACGTAGCCTGAGCCAAAAATTGTTAAATGCATGTTGTTACAGTCTTTCGAATGTCCAGATAGTGAATCATACAGATTCGGAGAGCCCCACCACGTGCGTAAGTAGCAAATTGCGTTGTGTGGCTAATTCTTAGCCCGGATGTGTGCAGCGACTGTTTGTGAACGCACCCAAGTAGTCTGCCACTGCGCTACGGAATGGCGTATTCCGGTTCCTTTCTTATTTTGAGGAGGCTCGCTCAATGGTCTGTCTTATTTCGCCGACAGTCTGCTGTTCTTTCTATATCAAAGGATTACGGCTCCTTTTTAGCGAGTCACCTTCACAGATTGTCTGGAATCAGGGACAGATTTCAGATGGTAAATGTTTGATACCTCTCGAGAACGCCTGAATTTTCCGTTGTAACTTGTTGTTAAATAATTATTTAGATAATTACGGCACGACAATTGCTTTATTCATTATTCATTAAGGGCGTTCGCAGATCGATCAGTTTCAATGAAACCAATCGCAATTTGTGAACCAGCGCACATTCCGGAACATGAAACCGGACGTTATGTATCAGCAGAGTTGCAAGGGCAGCAGTGCAGGCAGAAACTTAAACACACGAAAATGGCAAACCCATCGAAAGGTGGGGACGCAAAGCTTCCGGTCTAAGGGCATAGCCTAGGACAGCGGGGTTGCCGGAGACAGCGGTGCGCTTCCGCACCTGTTGATCTATCCCCCTCGGCAACAAATCCCCTCTGTATCCAGATTCCGGACGGCAACAACAGTGACGCCGCAAACGTGTCACGCGAATGCCAACCACCAGGAGCGGTCATTGTGGCTGCTTACCGGAACGAGATGAGACTACATGAATAAAAAACTACGCAGAATCAGTAATGCCTCACTATTGTTCGTCTATGCGATCGCCGTGAGCGGCTGCTTTGAGACGGGTGATCAGGTTGCCGATCCTGTTGCCGATGATGCGCCTCAGCCTCCGCCCGCAGCAGCCAATGGCGCTCCGGTCATTTCCGGTACTCCAGCGACAATGGTGCTTATGAGCAACACATATGCGTTTACTCCCACTGCGTCAGATCCCGATAACGACACTTTGAATTTCAGTGTGCAAAACAAGCCAATCTGGGCTCAGTTTGACAGCACGACGGGTGAATTGACCGGCACGCCACTATTGAGTGATGTCGGCACCTATCCGGACATTGTCCTGTCCGTGAGTGACGGCGGCTTGTCCAGCGGACTGCCCGGATTCTCAGTAGACGTCGTTCAGAACGCCAATGGTTCCATTACGCTGTCGTGGACCGCTCCAACGCAAAATGACTAGACAACCTGGCCGCTTACAATTTTTACTACGGAACATCGTCAGGAAATTACCCGCTCCAGGTACGCGTAAATAACCCGGGTATCACCACTTTCGTCATCGAAAACCTTCCTCCAGCGACTTACTACCTCGTCGCAACCGCCATTAACGGCGACGGCACCGAGAGTACGTTCTCAAACGAGGCAGTCAGACAAGTGCTCTGAGCCCGCGAATGACGGACACTTGCAGGACACGATGCTTCAGACGCAACAATGACCTGTAGGCGGCGACAGAAATCACAGAAGCTCAGCGAACAGACAATGCGGATTCTTACGATTCCAGTATTGCCAGTACCTCTGCAGTTTTCTCTTCCATCAGCGCTTGATCGCCCCGGCTCTCCACGTTAAGCCGCACGACCGGCTCGGTATTGGACATGCGGATATTGAAACGCCATTGAGCAAACTCGAAGCCGTAACCATCGATTTCATCGACGCTTAGCGCATCCGGCGAGTATTTTTGATACAGATTTTGCAAGGTGGCGTTAGCGTCGTCGACCGTGCGATTGATCTCACCACTGGTCGGGTACTTGGCTATTCGTTCGTTTACCAGCTCAGAAAGCGGTTTACCGGACTGGCACACCAGTCCGGCAACAAGCAACCAGGGAATCATGCCGCTGTCTGCATAGGAAAAATCGCGGAAAAAATGGTGCGCGCTCATCTCTCCACCATAAATGGCATCCTCCGCGCGCATGCATTCTTTGATGAACGAATGTCCTGACTTGCTTTGCACGGTGACACCGCCTGCGGCGGCAACAATATCCAGAGTATTCCAGGTCAGTCGTGGATCGTGCACAATTTTCGCGCCTGGATTTTCACGCAACAGGCTTTCTGCCAACAAACCAACGATGTAATAACCCTCAATGAACCCGCCGTTCTCGTCAAAGAGAAAACAACGATCAAAATCGCCGTCCCAGGCAATACCGAAATCTGCACCATGCGCTCGAATCGCCTCGACAGTGGAGCTGCGGTTCTCAATCAACATTGGGTTTGGTACGCCGTTTGGAAACGAACCGTCCGGCTCGTGATGAATTCTGATCAGTTCAAAAGGAAGGTGTGGCGCCAGGCCGTCAAGCGCCAGGCCCGCAACGCCGTTGCCCGCATTGACGACCAGCTTGAGAGGTTTGAGCGACTCGACATCCACATAACTTAGCATGTGCGCAATGTAGTCGTCGAAGATGTCCACTGTGGCTCTCACGCCGGCTTCTAGCGATGCCTTGCGCTCGTCTCCTTCGGCAAGCTTACGAATGTCCAGCAAGCCACTATCCACGCTAATCGGTTTTGCGTCTTCGCGAACAAGTTTCAGCCCGTTGTAGTCAGCAGGGTTATGGCTTGCCGTGATCATGATGCCGCCATCTGCCTTGAGGTGCGCAGTCGCAAAATAAACCATCTCGGTGCCGCACAAGCCGATATCCAGCACCTCGACGCCTGCCTGCATCAGCCCGTCCGCCACAGCATCGGCCAGTTCGACACTGGAATGTCGCATGTCGCACCCGATCACGACGGTTTTGGCGCCGAGAAACGCGGCGGTCGCGTTGCCGATGCGATGCGCTATATCAGCATTCAATTCGTTGGGTATTTGCCCGCGCACGTCGTAGGCTTTGAAGCAATCTATTTTTTTTGGCATCGTATTCGTCAGATTCTGAACAAGCTGCGCAGTATATGTCATGAATCCGGCCAGTGGGCTAAGCCGCAATCGATCGCGAAATAGCGATTGCCCATATCGGCCATACAGGCACCGCTAACCAGGCCAACGTAGCCGGAGCCATATATTGTCAGGGTCGTTGAAGCAGTCTCGAGTGAATCGGGTTCAAATTTTGGTAGTTATGACAGAGCTGCGCAAGATCTGGAGGAGAACCAATTCACGCCACGATACGGGCATTATTCAAGGCTGCGGTTGAGACTCTGATCTGGATAGAGTGCTCGCAGGCAACATCGCTGACAACTTTGTCATAATCGCGTACTGCGACACGCCCAGTATCGCCCACCCGGCAAACATGACAGCATCGGGTATGCCTGCGAAATGGCCCACCAGGCCAATGACTGCATAAACCGCCTGCAATGCTGTCAGTATCCCCAGCGTTTGCCGCACACCCATGCCGCCGTCAATGAGAATGTGATGAAAATGCTCACGGTCGGCGACGAACGGTGACTTACCCTGCAACATCCGCCTGACGAAACTCGTAAAAAGATCGTAAACGGGAACTGATGCGAACCATAGTGCGACTACGGGTGTCACGATTCGCGTATCCCCGTGACTTATACTGATAGTAAGCCAGGCGATCATAAGCCCCAGCATGGTGCTACCGCCATCGCCCATGAAGGCAGAAAATGGCTTATTGATTTTCATCGGGTAGTTGAACAACAAGAAGGCAATAATCGTCGCGATGGCAATGATCGATACCTGAAACGCCATCGAGCCGACGGTCGCGACGATGGCTATACAAATAAAAGCCACCAATGCCAGCGAACCTGCCAGGCCATCAACCCCGTCTACCAGGTTAAATGCATTAATAACAGACACAACAATCAACGTTGTAAAAAGCCAGGAAAACGAGCCGAAGCTCACTACCCCCAATCCAAAAGTGTTGCCGATATCCCGAATGATCAGCCCGTCACCATAGGACATGATCAGTACCACCAAAATCTGCGCCACCAGGCGTAGCAACGCCGGCAGATCGAAGCAGTCATCGAGAATCCCTATGAACGCCACTACACCGCAGGACAAGGCGAGATATTGAAACGGTGCATCCAGGTCAGGAATCAAAAACATGGCCAACGCGAAGCCTGTAAACATCGCGACTCCGCCCACTATGGGAATATCACCGTAGTGTGTTTTGCGGCCGCCGGGTTTATCAACAATGCCCATTTTGATTGCCAACGGTCGCAGGGCAATCATACATATGACTGTCGTGATGAACGCGGAAGCGAAGGATAGGTAGTGCATAATAGTTTCGTTAAATTGTTGTTTTATAAGGTTTTTTGACAATTCCTCAGTCACGGACTATCGGTCGTGAGACGCGCCGGACTGTGTCGCACGAAGAATAGGCAAGCCGCGAGGAAAACCCGCCCTCCGACAGGATTGTTATTTTCAATAACGTTCTTCGCTCGAGTTTGTTGACAAGAATATTACCG
>QIHS01000393.1 GCA_003229095.1 Woeseia sp.
CCGGCGAAGAAATGATGTTCAAGGCAAAGCCTGCTTCCAAAGCAGTCAAGGTCGTTGCGCTCAAAGGCCTGAAAGATATGGTGTAGTTGCACCTGCAAGCTGCACTGCAAAAAACCGGGGCGTGCCCCGGTTTTTTTATTGCGAATGGCTCACGTCGTCCAATGGGTGATCGAGAACAAATTCCTCAACCGCTTTGCGCAGTAAAACGAGTTTGCCGTGAAAAAAATGTTCAGTGCCCGCAAACACTTGTAATTGCGGGCCTGGCCGAAGTGCATTGACCCAGGTGATTGTCTCGTCTACATCGACAAGCTCATCCTGATCTCCCTGAACGATTAACCACGGACAGTCAGGTTGTTGATCGGGTTCGTCAACAAATCGGCTTATCGCCGGGGCGACGGTAATGAGTCCGTCCGGTTTGTCCCTGACAGCGGCAATGAACGCCATTGCCGCACCAAAAGAAAAGCCGGCGAGCCAAACCGGCCGCCGAGGGAATTCCTCACGCATCCAGGCTGCGGCGGCGAGAACGTCTTCGACCTCGCCCCGCCCGTCATCGAAGCTGCCATCACTTTGTGAGACACCGCGAAAATTGAAGCGCAGGGCCGCGTAGCCAGCACTGACGAAACTCCTGGAAAGCTCATCATCGTGCCACCGAATGACGGGTGCGGATGGCATACAACGACTGAGCCGGTCGGCTCGCGCTCCCGGGGCAAATCCAGCAAGGCTTGCAATACACCGGCTGGCCCTGCCACGAGCAGTTTTTTTTGTTCTGGCTTGGTTTGCATTCAGAGTTTCCGCTATTCCCGTAACCGCGGCCTGGCGATCCAGACCCCTCTCCGTTCCGGCAGGCGCCGCTCAGGGGACTTCCATAGCCTGTGTATTGCTGTAAAATTATGATCTTATGAAGGATACCTGCACCAGCGTCAGGATTTACCATTGATTGAGATGCGATGACTATGCCGTCCGGATTTGAGCTCGAAAACCAGTATTGCGCACCGAACTACCACCCTTTGCCTGTCGTGTTAACGCGAGGTGAGGGCGTGTTCGTGTGGGACGAAAATGGCAAGAAATACCTCGATATGATGAGCGCCTATTCGGCTGTCAGTCACGGTCATGCCAATCCACGCCTGGTGGGCGCACTCACGCGGCAGGCGGAGACCTTATGCATCGTGTCGCGCGCTTTTTATTCCGACAAACTCGGGCCGTTCCTGAAACGTGCCTGTGAATTGACCGGCCAGGAGATGGCCTTGCCAATGAATACTGGCGCAGAAGCGGTCGAAACTGCGGTCAAGGCCGCCCGCAAATGGGGCTACGAAGTAAAAGGCATCGAGAGCAACAAAGCAGAAATCATCGCCTGCAGCGGCAACTTCCACGGCCGAACGACGACCATAATCGCTTTTTCCGACGAACCGGAGTACCAAAAAAACTTTGGCCCGTTCCCGGCAGGATTCAAGATCGTGGAATACGGCAATGCCGATGCTCTGGAACAAATGATTACGCCGAACACGGCTGCATTCCTTGTGGAACCCATTCAGGGCGAAGGCGGCATTGTCATCCCGCCAAAGGGCTACCTGAAGGCTTGCCAGGAAATCTGTCGCAAACACAATGTGCTGCTCATTGCCGATGAAATACAAACAGGCCTCGGCCGGACCGGCAGTTTGCTGGCTTGCGAGCATGAAAACGTCGTGCCGGATGGACTCATTCTTGGCAAGGCGCTCGGCGGCGGCATTCTCCCTGTGTCGATGTTCCTGTCCCGGCGAGACGTCTTAGAGCTACTCGTGCCCGGGACGCACGGCAGTACGTTCGGCGGCAATCCATTGTCATCAGCGGTTGGCCTTGAAGCGCTGAATATGCTGGTTGAGGACAAATTGGCCGAGCGTAGCAAGAAAATGGGTGATTACCTGATCGCAGAACTTGGCAAGCTGGACAGTCCGCTAATCCGCGAAGTTCGCGGTCGTGGACTATTCATTGGCATCGAAATCGATTCAGCTCAAGGCAGCGCACGAGAGATATGCGAGCGATTGATGGAAAGGGGCTTGCTAAGCAAAGAAACGCACGAAACAGTCGTCAGACTTGCACCACCACTGATCATCAGTCGTGAAGAAATCGACTGGGCAGTGAACCAGATCAGAGACGTTCTGCAGGAGACGGGCCAAGTCCGCCTGGCCTCGTAACATCAAGGGGTCAACAAAGGTCAAGAGCGATGCCTGAGTTAACTATCATACATTATGGTCTTTTAGCACTGATGTTGGTTGCTGGTGTCGCTGGCGGCTGGTTTCTTCGTGCAGATCGCTGTGCCAAAGAAAAAATTGCGGTCGGTGCCATCTGGCAGGACAAGCACGAATCGCAACAATCCGAGCAAGATCGGCTTGCCGAACAAAACAAGAGCCTGATGGAACAAATCAGTCAGTACCAAGCATCCCACCAGGACTACAGTAACAGGGCGAAAGAACTATCGGAGTCGTTGCAAAAATCGAATTCGCGGCGCGATGAGCTGCAAAGCCAGATTAAGGACATACGCATCAATCTTGATGTCGCCGTTGTGCAGCGCGACCGCTTGCAGGCCGAAATGCACGGCAACGGCAAAAAACTTCAGTCAGAAGCGCTGAAAGATCGCGATGACAAGATATTTCGCCTGAGCCGCGAGCTGACCAGCTGGCAAAACCGGGTACCGCCGTTGGTAAAAAAGTTTCAAGAGCACAACGATCGAATTCTGAGCCTGGAGAAAGAACTGGAACAGGCGCACGAGCAACTGCAGAAACGCCCGGAATCGAGTGACTCAGACCAGACCAGGATAGAGTCTGTCGACGCGGACTCGCTAACCAACGGTGGCGATGCATCAAATGAACCGTTGGCAGCGGACTCAACTCACGACACATTGGCGCTTTATGACCAAATTGACGAGGCAACGGATGAAGATGACCTTGTTCGCGTCTTGTCAGAGGACAACGCATTCGCCGCCGTTTTTTCTTCGACAGACGATGATAACGCCACCAACATCGATCCGTCGGAGGATAGCGCCGGTGATGACGCGTCCAACGATGGTTCGGCACACAATCATGATGATGCCGACATTTCGACCAGCGATGCGCCGCAAGATGACGATCTCACGAAGATCAAGGGTATCGGTGTCGCCATCGCGAAGACACTAAACGAGCTCGGCATCAGGCAATTTCAACAGATGTCGGGAATGAGCGAATACGATATTGATCGAATTGCACTAAAGCTCAAAGGATTCAGAAGTCGCATCTATCGTGAGGACTGGATCGGTCAGGCGCGCGACCTTCAGCTGCAGAAGAAACCCAGCCCATCCTGACGGTGTCTTTTTTTCGCGGGTTCCAGGTGAGCGTATTGTACTCGCTCATTTTGCAGCACAATGCATTCGCTCAGGAAATAGAAGCCGAAGCAATCAATCCGCAACTGCCGGCGACTGTGCAAGACATATCAGACACGGCCGCCAACAAACGCCTGCTCCACCAGCAATGCAATTCGCTTTTCAGCGCTGCATTGAACGAGCGACCTATCGAATTCCCGCATTCAAGCGCAATGCTCAGCACTGGCAACTGGCCATTGCTCGATGAACTTGTTCAGCTTGCGACTGATTGTCCCAGCGCTGAAATCCTGATCACCGGGCACACCGACAGTACAGGCCCGGAAATTGCCAATATTTCACTAAGCGAGGATCGCGCCAATGCGGTTGCGATGTATATGTCAGCGCGCGGCATACCAGCTGGCCGAATCACGGTTACAGGTGCCGGCTCATCTCAGCCGCTATCGAGCGAAGATACTGCACGAGCGCGC
>QIHS01000004.1 GCA_003229095.1 Woeseia sp.
GAAATTCATTTGCAGCGCGTAAATTCCTGAAGCACTCAAAAATACCTCAGCCGCGCAAGCAGGCTCCCTGTTATTATTGATTACAGCAAGACTATGAATGGCCGGAGTGCTTGAATAAATGAGCAATAAACGCGAAAAAATCCTGATGTGTCCACCGGATCATTTTACGGTCGAATACGTCATCAATCCCTGGATGTCAGGACACGACAAGCCGCTCGATATCGAGTTGGCCAAGAAGCAATGGGGCGAACTGCGAGATGCAATTGCGGAGTATGCGGATGTTGTCGAGATGGAGCCGGCGTCCGACCTTCCGGACATGGTTTTCACTGCCAATGCCGGGGCGGTTTACGGGAAAAAAGCGATTGCAAGTCACTTCATGCCGCAGGAGAGAAGGCCTGAGGAGGCGCATTTTAAGAAGTGGTTTAGCAAAAATGGTTTCGAATTGCTTGACCTTGATGAAAAAATTGGCTTCGAAGGCGCGGGCGATTGCCTTCGTGACAGGGGTGGGCCGTGGCTCTGGACCGGCTATGGTTTTCGTACCGAAATTGAAGCGCATGCCGAGATACAAAAATTCTTCGACATAGAACTGATTTCGATCAGGCTCGTCGACTCACGTTTTTATCACATCGACACCTGTTTTTGTCCGTTGACGGGTGGTTTTCTGATGTATCACCCACCTGCATTCGACTTCGATTCACGCATGGCGATTGAAAGTCGCATTCCGGCCCACAAGAGAATCGTCGTCGACACATTCGATGCCGGAAATTTCGCCTGCAATGCGGTCAATGTCGGGGAGATGGTATTCCTGAATAAAGCATCTGAGCCGCTGAAGGCGAGACTAATGCTGGCAGGGTTTACTGTTCGCGAAGTGGATTTATCAGAGTTTCTCAAGGCGGGCGGTTCGGCCAAGTGCCTGACATTGAAACTGATCGAGCCCATCATCAGCTAGTCTGGTAAAAGAAAATGTCATGACACCGCCGCATCAATACAGCATTGTCGCCAAAGATCCTGTGGCGCACCTCTTCGAGGTGAAAGTTATCGTTGCCGAACCAGATCCTTCAGGCCAGAGCTTCGTTTTTCCAGCCTGGGTGCCTGGCAGCTACATGATTCGAGATCTGGCAAAAAATGTTGTTGCCATTCGCGCAGAAGCCGACGGCTACGAGGTCGCGCTGACGCAAACTGACAAAAGCACCTGGCAAGCGGATCCTTGCCATGTCGAGCTCACCCTGGTGGTCGAAATTCATGCGTTCGATTTGAGCGTCAGGGGAGCTTACCTGGATACGGTACATGGGTATTTTGACGGCGCCTGTGTGTTCCCCACGGTCGCAGGGCAGGAGCAACACGAGTGCCGATTGGAGATCAAGGCCCCTGCCGTAGCCGTTGGCGCTGACTGGCGTGTTGCTACCTCAATGCGCTCGCTCGACGCAGAGCGCTATCAATTCGGACACTACGTCGCGAGCAATCATGCGGAGCTGATCGATCACCCGGTAGAGATGGGCGACTTTCACGTTGGTGAGTTCGACGTTTGCGGTGTTCCACATGCGATTGCGGTGACGGGTGAGATTCACTTCGATATGGCAAGAATCTGCCACGATCTTACGACACTTTGCGAGTACCAGATCGGGTTTCTCGGCAAACCAGAAAACCTCGACCGCTACCTGTTTCTGCTTACCGTAAAAGAAAACGGCTATGGCGGGCTTGAGCACCGCTGGTCTTCAAGCCTGATGTGCAGTCGCAAGGACCTGCCACGGAGAGGGGCGACAAAGCTCAGCGACGGCTATGTGAAATTTCTGGGTCTTTGCAGCCACGAGTATTTTCATCTCTGGAACGTCAAACGAATGAAGCCGGCACGTTTCACACCGTATGAACTGGATAACGAAAGTTATACCGGCCTGCTATGGGTTTTTGAGGGCATCACCTCTTACTACGACGATTTGTTCCTTGCCCGCTCCGGGCTGATTTCAACGCAGTGTTTTTTGCAACTCCTGGCGAAAACGATTACGGGTGTGTTCCGCACCCGCGGCAGGTTTCGGCAGGATATCGAGGCCGCGAGTTTCAATGCCTGGACAGGCTTGTATAAACAGGATGCAAATTCAAGCAATGCAATCGTCAGCTACTACACGAAGGGCTCACTTGTTGCACTGGCATTGGACGTGACCATTCGCAAGGAAACGAACGGACAATTTTCGCTCGATGATGTAATGAAGGAGTGCTGGGCACAGTTTGGAGAGAGCGGTGATGGCATGCCGGAGCGCGGCCTTGAATCCATCGCACGTTCTGTTACAGGCTTGGAATTGGCAGACTTCTTTGAGCGTTTTGTACGAGGCACTATCGATTTGCCACTACGGGGACTTTTGCGGTCAGTCGGAATCAATATGCACCTTCGAGCAGCGACTGACAGCAAAGATGCCGGCGGCAAGCCGGCCGCGGATGGTGCTATTGCGCCACCGTGGATTGGCGCCCAACTCAAGAAGTACCACGGTGTAAGCAGATTCTCGCGGGTCCATTCCGGAAGCCCGGCGGAGATAGCTGGCATTGCACCGGGCGACGAAGCAGTCGCATTAAATGGTTTGCGGTTGGCGGCTGACAATATCGATGAGCGCTTACGTGATTATCACGAAGGCGACATCGTCACCATCACCGTCTTTCGCGATCACAGCCTGATGCGCCACAGGGTGAAGTTGGGGGCCGCACTGGAAGAGGTGTGTTATCTGCTTGTCGACGAGAACGCCGATTCAGCAAGCGAATCAGCGCGCAACAGCTGGCTTGAGGTTTCCTGACGCTTGAGCACCTTCACAACAAGGTAAAAGCCCGTTCACGCAGTTCGACGCCGAGTGCGGTTGCCTGGTCCGTGCCCAGGATGCCATTGAGGCCTCGTGAACGCTGCCATCGCCTCCGGCGACGATGACACGCTCTGCATTGGCGGATGCAGCGCTTGAGGCGAGACGCTCAATATCCCCAGGCGCCGTACTTTCGGTCAACTCACCACGCACTCCGTTGGAACGGAGAATTTGCATGATCGATGCCGCATATCCACGTGCCTTGCCGCGACCGGCAGCTGGATTCAGGAATACGGGAATGGGCCTTGTATGCATGCGGTGTCGCGCCAATGAATGCAGTCGAGTGGATGCTACAATGTCGGCCGTTCGGACTCAAAACGGCGTTTGATAACGCCCGGTTTCTTGATTCCGTAATGCGCTGAGGAAGCTTGTGCTCGAACTTGCGATCAAATTTCTGCTTGCTTATTTCCTGGGCTCAGTAATGGG
>QIHS01000399.1 GCA_003229095.1 Woeseia sp.
CGGAACTGAACTGACATATCACGGGGAGATTTCGCGTGAAGCAAACGCGCGCGCGTTTCTTCTGGCATCAAGCAGCGACGAATATCCGCAAGAATTGGTGATAACAAGCAAAGGTGGAGAAATCGGCGCCGGTATGGAACTCGGTGAGTGGATATTCGACGAGGGGCTGGATGTTTACGTACCTGAGTATTGCGTATCATCCTGTGCCAATTATGTTTTCCCCGCGGGCAGACGGAAATTTCTGAACGAAACGGCAATGCTGTTTTGGCATGGTGGTGCGTTGCAAGGGCAGTGCAGCGACGAGCCCCTCTGCGACACAGTTCATGGGCTTGGTCGAAACGACGAATGTGATGAAAGAAAGCTGCAAGAAACAATTGCCGAACTCAGGGTGAAAGAAGCGGCCTTTTTTTCGAAGATAGAAGTAGATCAACAAATTACCGTCCTCGGACAGTTCCCCGAGTACGAGTGTCAGGGCGGCTACATGGGCTGGTACTACTCCATTCAGGATATGGAGAAACTGGGTGTCAGCGATATCGTTGTATTGGGTGAGGCATGGAACCCTACTCCGCCTTCGCCGGACGTCAAAATATGTCGGGTAATATTGGACCGCTAACACCGAATCGGCGTAGTCTTTTTGACTCTGCTCAATTTGCGAAATAGGGTTGGCTAATGACTACGGATAGCAAATTCTCACCACGCAAGTCGATCGCAGCATGGTGCCACGCCAACGTTCAATTCGAATCAAATGACAGCAAAAACGATACCGGCACCGCAGTACTGATACTCGGCAGCCCGGCGATCTCACGCAACCGCTCGACTCCCTCTGCGAGCTTGAACAATGGTGCGTTCACCACGACCGGCTTTTCACTCATGACGAGCAGCTGTGAGTCCGAAGTTCGTGCCACAACAACATCAAATGACATCGGAACACTTTCGCCGTGTAAGGAAAGTTCACCCTCGATCGTTGCTCGCATCGAATCGCCGGTCTTGAGCTCATTGAGCATGCCGATATCGACATTCGCAGTCATTTTCGCCAAAGCGTAGGTCTCGGTGTCGAACAGCATCTCTCGCATTCGGTCGTCGCGGATTTCAATGCCTGTATCGACGCTTGAGAGGCCGATCATCACTTCAACCCTGCCTTCTGCATTGACGCTGCCGGTCAGGTTGGCGAATTTGTGCACTTCCGCAATGTTGATGGCCTTGGTCGAAACGAAGCTAACAGTCGATTCTTCGCTATTCAAAACCCAATCGGCCTGCGCCGGTATCACGATGAACGTTGCGAGTAGCAGAGAGAATGCGATTCTGTTCATGATTTGCCCCTGAATTGTTGGCAGCTGATCTGAATTTTACCTGCAGCTGATCAGCTTTGCTTGTTGGCGATTTCCAGCACTACGTCCGCGAACTCATCAACGTCTTCCCGGCGCGTACGCCAGTTGGAAAATGCCGGCCTGAAAACAGTCCGTGCCCCGATTTTCGAGGTGCCTGCCAGGAAACGGCCATCCGAGAGAACCGCTTCGCCCAGTTCTTCGTTCATACAATCCAACGCTTGATCGTCCAGACCACCCGGATTGTACCGAAAAGCCACGATATTCAGTTGCGGATCGTTCATCAATTCCAGCTCTTCTGTCTGCCGGACCCTGTCAGCGAAATGGGCGGCAATGTCCAGGCAGTGTTCGACAATTCTGCACTGTCCTTCACGCCCGTAGGCCTTGAGTGTTGCCCAGACAGCAAAGCTTCGCGCGCGCCTTGAGCTTTCCGGGCCAATCGCACCAGGGGTTGCCTGAGCGCTGTTCTCATCCGGCAAGTAATCCGCGGAGTAACGGAATGCACGCGCCATCAGTCCGTAGTCACGAACAAACGAATAGCCGGAGTCATAAGGTACGTTCAGCCACTTGTGTCCATCAACGGCAACAGAATCTGCGCACTCAACGCCTTCGACAAGATGTGCAGTGCGCGGAGACAACCTGGCGAACAAGCCAAACGCTGCATCTACGTGTACCCAGCAGTTGTGTTGCCTTGCAAGCCTGATCACGTCATCGACCGGGTCAAACTCTCCGGCATTGACTTCGCCGGCATTGACGATAATAAGTCCTGGATTTCCGTCAAGCGCCTGCAACGCCGCCTCCATCGCGTCGAGATCGAGGCGCCCGAAGTCGTCGCGCGTAAATCGCTGCACGTTTCCACGTCCGACTCCCTGCACCGCCAGCACTTTCAGCGTGCTCGCATGAATAAAGCCTGACGTTAGCACCGGCATCTGCGGTGCGCCCGCGAGACCCACTTCGGAAACATCAATGCCGTGTTGCTCTCCCCACCACTGGCGCGCAGCGGCAAGACAGACAAAATTTGCCATCGTGCCACCTGTCACCATCACGCCCGACCACTCTTTCGGCAACTCAAAAAGCTCCTTCAGCCAGTCGAGCGCCTGCAATTCCATTTCAACGCCGACCGGTGACAGAACCCAGGTGTAGGTGAGCGCGTCATATGCAGTTGCCAGCAGATCTGCAGCTAACGCCGCTGGTGTACTGCCACCGATGACAAAGTGAAAACATTTCGGGCCGCCGGTATTGCCACCTGCAGTCTCGTTGAGTTCCAACAGTCGCTCAATCGTCACCTGCGCGCCGCTGCCTTTCTGTGGAAGGGGTTCGCGAAAGTTTGCAAGTACTGTAGCGGCGTTTGGCGCGAGTGCTGTGCGATTGTCAGTCTGTTGAATAATATCAGGCAGGCAGTCTTTTAGCTGCCGAACCAGTCCGTCAACTTCTGCGCGCAGCTCTATTCCCAAGTCTTGTTCAGTCACAAGATATGCCCTTTTCTACCCAGACAACACCGTCGCAGCAATTCGTTGCGCAGGAGGCGCAGTCAGACGACATTGCTTTACGCTAAAGCGCCTTGAAAACAGCATCCAGGCTGTCTTTTGCATCACCAAACAACATGCGTGTATTGTCCTTGAAGAACAACGGATTTTGCACGCCTGCATAGCCGGTCGCCATGCTGCGCTTCAAAACGATCGACGTTTTGCCTTTCCAGCATTCCAGCACCGGCATGCCGGCGATCGGACTATCCGGTTCATCCAGTGCGGACGGGTTCACGATATCGTTGGCACCGATGACAACCGAGACATCAATGTTGGGGAAATCTTCGTTGATCTCGTCCATTTCGAATACGATGTCATAGGGAACTCTTGCCTCGGCAAGCAAGACGTTCATGTGTCCCGGCATGCGCCCGGCAACCGGGTGGATGCCAAAACGTACATTTATGCCCTTGCCACGTAATCTCATTGACGATGTGCTGTGCCTGCGCGACGGCCATGCCATAACCCGGAATGATCATGACCTCTTTGGCATTGATGAGCAGTTCTGCCGTTTCTTCGGCGTCGATTGGAATTACCTCACCCT
>QIHS01000078.1 GCA_003229095.1 Woeseia sp.
TTCGGTGGCGTGCTTCGTGAACCAGCCGCACCTTGCCGGGGCGATCAATGGTTCGATTAACATGTGTTTACCGGTTGAAGCCAGGCCGGAATCCGGCCAAACGACGAAGTCCTCTGAATTCCAAGGTCAGTCGATCTGTCTCACCCAATTTGGGCGTGGATGATACCAGTGGATAACAGCCGAATCACCCGGATTTAGGCCAAATGTGCTAAAAAACAAGGGTGCCGGATCGAATGATCGCAGAATTCGGATTTTTGGTGTCTGTAAGGAGGCGGAATGGTCATGGAGGGATTACAAAAAAACCTGTTTCTAAGCGGTCGAATTCTATTGGGGCTGTATTTTATCGGCCCCGGATTGATGAAAGTTATGGATTTCACCGGGACAGCGGAATATATGGCTGCCCACGGCATAGTGCTTGTTCCGGCCTTCCTGGTATTGACAATCGTTATCCAGATTGGTGGCGGGCTTTGCCTTGCTATTGGTTATCGCTTGTCAGTTGTTTCAGTCGTCATGGCCGGCCTGGTGCTCGTCATCAGTGTAGTAATGCATGATTTCTGGAGCATGGATGAGGGCGTGCAAAAAGCTCACGAAATGCAGAATTTCATCAAGAACATGGCAATTATGGCCGGATTGCTGGTACTGGCAGGAACAAACGAGGTTCAGGAACCGGCTCGAATGCATTCCTGATTAATTCAAGCTAGGATTGGGCGGATGTTGTCAAAGCGCACCAAGATATCAATAGCACTTGTCTTCGTCGCGGCACTTTCTGCCTGCGGCGGGGGTTCCGGGGGCACGGTCGGTCCTCCGTTCGTGCCACAACCGCCACCGGGCGGACCGGTCACCTTTCACTGCAGCAAAGATGCAAGCTGCCCGGAAATCATGATCGCAGGCGATCCTTTTGCAGAACTCAATATGCAGCCGGACCCGTTTCGCGGCTATGCCGATCCCAGTCTCGAGTTTGACTCAACGACGGGCACGCTCTGGATGTCCTATAGCTGGCTCAATATCGACATCAGTGATGTGGGTCCGCCGGTCGTATTTGATCTTGGTGTCCGGACGCATCTTGCGCGAAGCGACGACAACGGCGCCTCGTTCACCTTCGTTCGCTCGATTAACGAAACGGAGATGGAGGCGCATCCGGATACGGGCGTTATGGGGTGGAGCGTTCACGAAGTTTCCACGCTGGTTCAGGAGGCCTCAGGTAGCTGGCAAATTCTCTGGTTCAAGTATTTCAACCCATTCGGTACTGTCGCCGGCGTTGATGAACGTCAGGAGTTTTTGTACTGGCGTACGATTGCCGATGCACCGGATCAACTGGGCGATGTCAGTCTGGTCCGTGCCAGAGCGCTAGCGACGTCACCGTCGTGGAATGCGCCAATCGACTTCAACAATATTGCGCAACTGAGCGATTGCGCTGCTTTGACCGAACCGGCCCTATTTCTTTCAAACAATGAAACGTTTCTGGCGTCGAATTGCCTGGTGATCGATGCGACCGGCCGGCGACCGGATCTGGAGCGGCTGGTTTTGCTGCGACAGGATGTGAATGGCTACAGCTTCGTTGCCGATTTAATGGATGCGCAGGATGCGGCTGATCTCGGTGTCGATGTCATTCAGCAGGCAGACATTTCTGTCGCTCGCGATGGCACAATCATCATGATCGTAACGCCAATCATCCTGAATGCTGATCCGTCACACCAGGGTTGCATCGTGTTCGAGTTCGATAACTTTGCAACCGGCTCACTGCTCCGTGACAGCAACGGTGTGGCAACGCCGAGGACAGTCATCACTGCAGACGGCAATGGCCTGGGGCCCGGTCTTTGCACTTACGATGCCAACAGCGAGACCGGGGTGCTGCTGGTGATTACCACCGTGACAAATAATGGAACCGATGTTGAGTTTTCATTGCATGCAACAGGCGTTCATCCATAGCAACGCTTAGTTTTCAGTCGTCACGTCCGGTGACTGCGACCCTGCGCGACAGGGTCAAGGCAACTGATGACTTCTGTGCGCTCGCCTCCGACCAACGTCGATGCTCCCTGGTTATCATTGTTACAGGCGCTGGCGAAAACTATGAATAACAGTGCAGTCAAAAACAGGAAAAGATTTTTCATATTCGCCCGACCTCAGGTATTCGGGGTTACTATTGTGCACTGGCACTTGAAATTTCAGGAAGGTCGTTCAATGAATATCAAAGGACTCGGTACAGCAACAGTTGTTCTTTTGTTTGCTTCTCTATCCTTTGCGAGCCCGGCGCTTGCAGACGACACGGAAGATCTCACCCGGATGCTGCATGACTTTCTTGCCGGGGTGACGGAAGCCGAGACGCATGATCGTTTCTGGGCCGACGACCTGATTTACACATCGTCCAGTGGCAGCCGAACAACCAAGGCCAATATCATGCAGGGGTTTGAGGAACGGGACGAAACCGTGCCGGATGCGCCGGGTCCGGCATTCTCTGCCGAGGACATCCAGGTTAAGGTTTACGACGATATGGCCATTGTCGCCTTCAGGCTGGTCGGGACACCGCCTGAAAACGCGGAAGAACTAGGGCTACAGAATTATTTCAATACCGGCACATTCCTGAAACGAGATGGCAAGTGGCAAGTCGTGGCATGGCAGGCCACCATTATTCCGGCACCGGGCTGACAGCGCTTATCGCGAAACGCGCTCGTTCGGAGCAATGGCTTTCAGCACTTCCCGCGTCAGGTCCCAACGGTTAAATCCCTGTCTGCCGTAGTCGAGGCCACGGCGAACGATTACCAGGTCGTGTGTTGGCACGACAATGACAAACTGGCCACGATTGCCGGCAGTTGCATAGGCACTTCCCGGCACGTCAGTCCTGTCGTCGGGCACAAGCCACCACTGGCCGCCGTAGAAATTGCCGCGTTCTGCTGTCGAGGGAGCCGGTGTCCTGGCGAATTTGATCCAGTCTTCTGAGATTAGCCGTTCTCCATTCCACACGCCGTTCTGCTGATAGAGCAGCCCGAATCGTGCCAGGTCCCGCGCATTGGTATAGACCTGGCTGCTCAGGATGAAGTCGTGAAAACGATCGGCGCTGATCAGCGTATTGCGCATGCCCAGTTTGTCGAGCAGGGCGCGGCGCGGAAATTCCTGGTAAGTCTTGTCGTCGCCCAGCGTATTTTTCATTGCGAGCACGGCAAGCAGGGTGTCGTAGTTTTCGTAGTCCCAATAGCTTCCCGGCTCCCGAACCAGTGCCCGGTTTCGTGCGCCGTCGACAGAGCTTGCACCCGCCCAGTAAGACAT
>QIHS01000463.1 GCA_003229095.1 Woeseia sp.
GCGTCTCGACTATCTGAATTGCTGAGTGATGGCGGCGTTGAAGGCTACGCCAAAGCGATCACCCCACGGACGTTCCAGTTTCCACAGGACCATGGCCCGCATGCGGAGTTTCGCAATGAATGGTGGTACATCACTGGAAACCTTGATGGTAATAAAGGAGAAAGATTCGGCTACGAGCTAACGATTTTCCGTTTTTCGCTGACACCATTTGATGACAGTGACGTTCTTTCTTCGTGGCAAAGCAACCAGGTCTATGTAGGGCATTTTGCAATTACGGATGTCGGTGCAGAAAAATTTCACGTTGCACAACGTTATTCTCGCGGTAGCGTCGGCCTGGCGGGAGCGCGCGCTGATCCGTTTCGCGTTTGGCTGGATGACTGGTCGGTCGAAGCAGCAGGCGACGAAGGCGATAGCTTGAGGTGGCGACTACGCGCACAGGACAGCGACGTAGAACTGAATCTTGATTTACGATCTCTGAAGGCGCCGGTCCTGAACGGCGAGGGCGGTCTGTCAAGAAAATCCGCCGAGCCGGGCAACGCGTCGTATTATTACTCGCTGACCCGACTGCAAACGGGCATCGAAGATCAGACGTTTTCAGTGAGCGGTCAGTCCTGGCTGGATCGGGAGTGGAGCAGCAGCGCACTATCCAGCGAACAACGCGGCTGGGACTGGTTCGCTTTGCAGCTTTCCGATGGCAGCGAGCTCATGTTCTATCAACTGAGACACAACGATGGCTCTGTTGATCGTCACTCCGCAGGAACCTGGAACGATGCTGATGGAAACGCAATCTACCTCGGGTATGACGACGTTGCTCTGTCGGTCACCGATCAATGGATCAATGAACAGGGCAGCAAATACCCAGCTGCGTGGCAGCTGAGTATTCCCGCCCTGAATGTAACGTTCGAGATTCTGCCGGTCATGGCGGAACAGGAACTGGTAACCAACGTTCGCTATTGGGAGGGCGCAGTCGATGTAACCGGCAGCGCAAACGGGGAGCCGCTGGTCGGGCGCGGCTACGTTGAGTTAACGGGCTACGCCGAAAACCCGCCCTGACGACGCTAAAGTGACCCGTTGAAGAACTTGACTTCACCATCGGCCGAGGCCACACAAACGACTTTCCTGCTCTTTTTTCCGACCCGCAACTGGTATCCATAGCCTCTGATACCACCCAGTTTTTTCATTTTGGGCCTCGATACAACTTCAGCACTGTCATATCGCTGTATTGCTGCATTGAGGCATGTCTCTTTAGCGGCCTGTTTCGCTGCTTCGACATCGCTGTCCTGAGCGACGACACTGTTGCTTGCAAGCAGCATACTTGCCAGAATGGCGGGGAACTTGAGAGTTTTCATGCGACTTTCCTTTATCGGGTTAAGAAACAGTGTGTTCTTTGGTTGGTCCTGTAGCTGAATTTTCGAGCGAAGCCAGCGACATCAGAACTATACAAAGTGACCTTTAATTGTCTAATATGTCTTTCCAAAAAAGGTTGACAGAATGACCATCATTTGTCAAGTTTGTTGATATGGAAGCAGCAGCACAGCGAAAAACAGACCGTCGAGAGTCCATTATTGATGCGGCTATGGGCTGTTTTGCACGGCATGGCTATCGCCGCACCTCTATGGATGAGGTCGCGAAAGAGGCTGGTATTTCGCGGGCAGCACTTTATCTTTACTTCCCCAACAAGGAGGCTTTGTTCCGAGCGCTGTGCGAGTCTGTACATGAGAAGCTCGGCGCCGCTGCTGAGGTTGCTGCCACCCGAAAGGGCAGTTTCGAGGAAAAGCTGACTGGCGTTTTCAACGCAAAAATCAGCGTTTTCTTCGAAGTATTAGCGGCCACCGAGCATGGGGCAGAATTGCTGGATGAGAATAATCGCCTTTGCGGGGACGTTTCTGCCTACTGCAAGAAGCGTTTTCACGATGTCCTGATCGGCTTGCTGCGGGACGCTGAAAAAGCGGGTGAAATTGCACTCGATAAGCGGAATCTATCGGCGACTCGTGTGGCGGATATGATCCATAGTGCTGTATCCGGTATCGAGGTCTACGCCGGTCCCGAGCTTACGCCGGCTCGCTACCGCCAGGAATTGGCACAAATGCTCAAAGTACTGGTCGCTGGTCTCGTGCCACGCTAATCTGCGTGCACCGATCTGGCTTGAATGTATCCGGAGCGGCCACTTGATCTCTGCGCTCAGGAGGACCTTTTGAAACGGCTAAAAAACCCGCCGGACTTTTCCTTGGTATTTTTCTCGTCGTCAACATCCCCGGCAACATTAAGTGCCTCCAGCGTCTGTGTTATCGACGTATTGATCTGACGTTCGATCGGCTCAAGCTGAGGCGCGGTTTGCGGCAGGGGTGCGACCACAGGTGCGATATTATTCACTTCGGCAGGCGCAGGTTGCGCTGTGTCGGCATCTTTTTTCAGCGACTGCAACATGTCGATCCTCATCGCTACCGATTGCCTGAGATGGTCCGGTCCGGACTCCGGCGAAGTTGATTCCGGTATCGGGCTAGCCGGCTCAACCTGGTGAAGGGCAGGATCTTCGGTAGCGCTGCCGTTAATATCCGCTGACAATTCTTCGTGGTTAAGCATGATACCCGCCGGGTTTTCGGCAACCGCCGAGTGCGAATTCTCATTTGAAGGTGGGTTCGCAACCACACTGGCGGCGATCTCGTTTAATGCCTCGCAACCGAAGATTGTCTCTGCCGCGAAATCACTGATGTCCTCCAGCGAGTTCGCAGCGCCGATTTGTCGCGCAAAATTGTCATCGTCGGTATTTTTTTCGGGATCGTCCACGCTGAGTTCAGCAATATCGAGATTCTCCTTGGCCGGTGCGTCGGCTTCCAGGTTCACATTCGGTGAAGACCCATTCAATCCGTGGCTTGATTCGTCTCCGGCATCGGTGGCAGAGTTTCCTTGTTCAATGACTTCAAGTGCCGCATCCAGCGCGGCCTCCAAATTTGTGTCCTCAGCCTCTTGATTGGCACTACTGACAGACAAAACAGGGGAAACGTCCGTTGCTGCGTCAGAATCCGCCTCAATCGCATCAACTGCCTCTTCCATTACAATTTCCGGCACCGGTTCGAATGCGATTTCTGCTACAGGATCTGGCTCAGGGTTGGGTACAGAATCGGGAACGGCTGCGGGTTCTGGCTCGAAATCAGGCGCCGCTACGCGATCTGAAATCGATGTCACAGTTGCCGTTGCCTGCGGCAGATCACCAACGATTTTCTTTACATCGACGCGTGACGAGATTGCTAAAGCGGGCGGTTCCTGTTCAACAGGATTCGTTGTTGTTTGTTGCGCCAGGTCGGGTTCCTGCACTTCTATGCCAGCCTCAGCTTGACGAAGCTGATGTGCCGCCCCGTCGAGGTTGTCAGTCACCGAAGGCATGATGTTGGTTTCGTCTGATTCCGGTGACAAGGCAGCGTCGAGATCGAATACATCGTCGCTGGCGCTGCCTGTCTCTGCGGTATCAACAGCAAATTGTTCAGAATTGGCTAACGCAATTTCGGCTTGCGTATCTTCGATCAATTCGGGAATTTCGTCTGCGCCAGTCTCTTCGGGCTCATTGCCAGGATCGGTGACCACTGATTCAGGCGTGTTCGGGTAGCTGCCAGACTCGACGACGACGTCGTGTGCAATCTCCGCTTCGGCACGAAATTCTGCAATGGGAAGGGCCTCCCAATCGACTTCTTCGGTTTGTGGAGGCACATCAACAGTGGATTCAGTGGCAGTTT
>QIHS01000465.1 GCA_003229095.1 Woeseia sp.
AGGCCGGTCCAGTTGACGCAATGTGGTCCAGGTCCCTTTCTGAAAGTAACAACTCAGTCCGGCCGATTCTGCCTGTTCACAGGCAAGCCCGACGTTTGGGTCATAGGGGATGCTCCAAAGTGCAAACAGCGCGCTAAAGCCGTTTTTTTCGTCATAACCCGCGAACATTGCTTCGATGTCTTGCTTCGCCGGTGCCGGCGCACTGGCAGTCTCGGCATCCGCTTCTATTTCGCTGCCCGTATTCAGAGGCACGGTGACGGTTTCCGCAGCACCGTTCTTGCCGGGCGTACTATCATTTAGCTGTGGCCACAGCACGCTTCCGGCGAGAAGACCCGCGATTCCAAGGACAGGTACCGCCCACTTCAGGAGCGTCGGTGTAAGAGACTGACCGGATACTTCCGCCGCCGCTTTTCTGACCAGGCGCTTGCCGACGGTACGAGATTCACGACTATAAGCGCCGAGGAGTGCGCGATCGCAGATCACGTTGATTACCCGCGGTACGCCGCCGGACATTCGGAAAACCTCGCGCTTGGCCGGCACATCGAATATCTCGGTTAACGCACCCGCAACCCGCAGACGATGGTCGATGTATTGAAACGTTTCTTCTCTCGACAGGGGTTCGAGGTGGTAACGGCCGGTCACCCGCTGCGCAAGTTGTCGCAGGCTGTCCTGCGCCAGCTTTTCCCTGAGTTCCGGTTGTGCAATCAGGATGATCTGCAGCAATTTTTGCCGCGCGGTTTCCAGATTGGTCAGCAATCGAATTTGTTCGAGTACAGACTCCGACAAATTCTGCGCCTCGTCGATCAACAGAATCGTTCGCCGGCCGCGCGAGTGCGCCTCCAGCAGGTGTCGATTAAGCATATCCACCAGGAGTTTTGTGCCACTTACGGGTCTTGGCAATTCGATGCCGAGTTCTTCGCAGATTGCGGTGAGAAATTCTTTTGCCGTCAGTTCCGGATTGAGAATGAGGGCAATATCGACCTCGGCGGGAATCTGCCCGAGCAACGTTCGCACCAGCGTTGTTTTGCCCGTGCCAACCTCGCCGGTGAGCTGGATAAAGCCACCGCTCTCCGTGACGCCATAAACGAGGTGGGCAAGGCCTTCGCCGTGGCGCTCGCTCATGAACAAATAGCGCGGATCAGGCGTTATCGTGAACGGTTTTTCGTTGAGGCCAAAAAAACTCGTGTACATAGATATGCGCTAAAGGTCGGTTGCCAGTATGCGAATCTTACCTGATTTGATCGGAATCAAGCGTCCGGCCGCGCGCCATTGACATATCACCGAATTTTTCGCGTATTTCGTCCAGTGTCTGGTCAAGCTGCTTGCCACCGGCCGACATCTGAGGTGTGAAGAGATCGGGCTGGGCATCTCGTGACAATTCGCTGCCGCCGACCCCCAACAGGCGAATGCGCACGCCCGGAAATTCTGCGATCCAGTCGTCAAGCAGCTTGATTGCTGCGCTATACAAGGTTTCTGTGCCATTGATTGGCGGGCGAAGTGCGCACTGCCGCGTGTAGGTTGAAAAATTCGTCTGCCGGATTTTGACCTGCACTGTGCCGGCGACCAGCCCGCCGGCACGCAGTCGGCCAGCGGTTTTCTCGGCGAGTCGAAGCAGGTGCTTATGCATCTCCTTGCGCTGGCTCAGGTCCTTATCAAAGGTTTCTTCCGCGCTGATCGATTTGTCGGGCCTCGATGTGACCACAGGTCGACTGTCCGTTCCGGCGGCCCGTTGCCGGGTCCGACCGGCAAAACGGCCGAAGATGGCATCCAGATGCCGGTCCGGGGCCAACCTCAATTCGGCTATGGTGCGGATGTTGACCCTTTGCAGGCGCGCGAGCGTCTCCTTGCCGATGCCCGGAATAACCTGCACCGGAAGCGGGTCGAGCGTCTCGCGAAGGTTTTCCGGCGTCACCACTACCAGACCGTCGGGCTTGTCCAGGTCCGACGCAATTTTTGCCACCAGTTTGTTGCGCGCAACGCCTACTGATGCGGTCAACCTTGTTCGCTCTTTAATCCGTTTCTTGATTTCGTTTGCTATTTCTACCTCGTCGCCGAACAAATGCAGGCTGGCGGTGACATCGAGAAATGCTTCATCGAGCGACAGCCCTTCGATCAACGGCGTAAACTCCCGAAATATTGAAAACACCTCTTTGGACACGGCCTGGTAGTGCGACATGCGTGGCGGCACGCGATGCAGGTCCGGGCAACGCCTGAGTGCATCGCGCATGGGCATCGCCGAGTGAATACCGAATTGCCGGGCCTCATAACTTGCAGCAGCAACCACGCCTCTTGTCATGCCGCCGACGACGACTGGCTTCCCTTTCAGTGACGGGTCATCGCGTTGTTCAACTGACGCATAAAACGCGTCCATGTCTACATGCAGGATGCGACGCTCTTGCGTCACCGTTTGCGCTCGACGACATAACTCGCAAGGAGGCGAAGGGGTTCCGCGTCAGACCCAAACAGCGAGAGTTGTTGCATCGCTGATTCGAACAGTCGATTGCAGCGACGCAAACTTTCATCGATACCAAACAGACTCGGCCAGGTCGCTTTGTTCAGCGCCTCGTCGGAACCCGCTGGCTTGCCAATAACATGGGTTTGTCCGTCTACATCCAGGATGTCATCGCGAATCTGGAAAGCAAGACCGATGTCACGGGAGAACTGATCCATCGCGGAGAGGTGTTGTTCATCAGCGTCAACGAGACAGCAAGAGGACATGACTGCAGCCCGAATGAGGGCACCCGTCTTGAGTCCATGCATTTCCGCGAGCTCGGCGACGGTAAGTTCCTTGCCTTCCGATGCGAGGTCAATGGCCTGCCCGCCGGTCATGCCCAACGAGCCGCAAGCTTGTGCAATTAGTGCGACCAGTTGTTGGATTTCGCTGGCGCACAGCTCGGTACAATTCGCGAGCACATGAAAGGCCAGCGGTTGCAGCGCGTCGGCGGCCAGAATAGCCGTCGCCTCGTCAAATTTGCGGTGCACTGTTGGCTGACCGCGTCGTAAATCGTCGTTGTCCATCGCCGGGAGGTCATCATGGACAAGCGAGAATGCATGAATCAGTTCGATGGCCGTTGCCGGGGCATCCAGTTTCTCAATATCGACGCCAAGACACTCACCAGTGGCGTAGACGAACATTGGCCTGATTCGTTTGCCGCCATTGAGCGCCGCATAGCGCATGGCTTCGTGAAGTCTTGTGGGCATTCGCGTCGCCGCTGGCAGCACTCGATCCAGACAGCCCTCGGCTCGCGTGGCCCAAAGTGAAATTCGTTCGGCGAGCAGGCCAGTTTCCGTGTCGATTTGATGCAAACCACTCATCCCGGCAAGCGTACACGAATCCAGATCCAGACGCGCCGGGGTCTTTGCGGTGCCGTATAATCTGCTTCCCGGCACGACCTGCCGCACGAACAATGGCAGAACAAGAACCATGAAAGCCGTCGCTCAGGCACAACCGAATATTGCGCTGATCAAGTATTGGGGCAAACGTGACGGTGCGCG
>QIHS01000105.1 GCA_003229095.1 Woeseia sp.
AGCCTGATCGCACATGGATGGCACTTGCCGCTTACAACGTGGGCTTCAACCACATCAAAGACGCCCGCCAGATCGTCGCATGGCAGGGTGGAGATCCTGACAAATGGGTCGACCTCAGCACTGCGCTGCCGCTGCTTGCGAAACAGAAGTGGTATTCGCGGGTGCCTTACGGTTATGCGCGCGGCTGGGAGCCCGTGTTATACGTCAATAACATTCGCGCTTACTACAACATCATCAACTGGCTGACGGAAAACGAAATTGATCCCGAAGTTGAAACAGAAACACCGGCGCTGATAGCGCTTGCCGAAGAATAGGCGCTGGGTGTATTCGTCGGTTTGCGGTCGATATTCACGTCGTCGCACCTGCGAGGCATCGTAATGACGTGGCTGCAATCGATATTCGTGGCGGCACTCTCCTTCGGGCTGATCGGCTGCACCTCTACGCCAATTGAGCAAACCTATCCACAGCCAGTTTCGATTAGTGAGTTGCATAGTTCGCCATTGAAATATTATGGAATGATCATTGCGGTCGCTGGTTATTTGAATGGAGCTGAGACCCGGCTGTTTTTAACGGCGGAACATCGTGGCATTGAGGATTGGCCAAACTCGATCTCAGTTGGCGTGTCCTATAAGGACGAAGAACTGGAAAAGTCCGATTATCCGAACACCGGATGCAATGAACAATTTGTAGTTGTCTATGGCCGATGGGGGGAACATTGGGTCGGTCCAACGAACAATTGGCCGGATCGACATATGGTACGAGACATTTACCAGATCGCCGGAATGAAGAGGGTTGAAGATTGGGGACGAGGTCCACACAGATTGACATGCTGGCACAATAAAGAAGCTGACCCAATTAGTGAAATCATGAAAAAGCACCACGCTATAGGCTCGCTTTAGATCAAGGAATCTCTGATTTATTCGCATCCTGGTTCTTCGGCTTCAATCGGCGCGCCTCAAAAAACTTCTGTAGCAACGCAGCACAAGACTCCTCAAGCAATCCACCGTTGACTTCGACGCGGTGATTGAGCTGGCGGTTGTCGCTCAAGTCGATAACACTGCCGGCAGCACCGGCTTTCCGGTCATAAGCGCCAAAAACCACTCGTGCCACTCTTGCATTCAACATTGCGCCCATGCACATCACGCAGGGTTCGAGCGTGACGTAGACACAAACACCATTCAGGCGGTAATTCTTGTCGCTTGCAGCAGCGGCGCGAATTGCAACGATTTCTGCGTGCGCCGTCGGGTCAGAATCCTGCACCGGACGATTCAGCCCTCTGCCGATGATCTCTCCGTTTCTTACAACAACCGCACCGACGGGGACTTCACCGACCGACGCTGCAACTTTGGCCTCTGCGAGCGCGTCGCGCATGAACCGTTCGTCATCCGAACTCCAGTTCATTCCCATGGGACTGTCGACAATCCAATAAAAGTCTGTAATGGCACGGGTTGTACCGTGTTCAGAATCGTCAGTACCATGAAAACACCATGTTCAAAATTGCTGTTGATAAATAGTACGTTAATTCACTATATGCCCAAGCACCTAAAACTGGAATGCCTTGTTGCCAATGTCAATCCGCGATGTCGGCCTGGTCACATTGAGTTGATAACACCTGTCAATCCAATATTTTTCTGGCAGAGGATCTGCCGGGCGTATGAGCCGAATAGAGAGATCAAACATTAGATTTCTCAACCCGAGCGCCCACCCAGACGTCATAGGGGGCCTCCTCCTTTAGGAGCAATGATCCAACCCACCAAATTGGCAAAGCAAAGGACAAAATCATTGGCAGGTACACCCACACTGGAACGCCACCATTTGCAGAGAACATCGCTTGTTGCGCGACAAGATGACCCAACTCCCACGGAGCGAACTTGATCGCTGTTCGCATAAAGGATTGACGAAACGTTAGGGAACCCCCTTGTGACGAGGCAACACGAAGACCAACGATAAGCTTCCCAATTGAGGCTCTGAATCTCGAACTCTCTAAAATGCCGAAGTAAAGAATCACTGGCAATGTCATGGACAAGAATCCAACGCCTTGAGCCACCAACGGACTCGAAAACGGCTTCAGGTCTCCATTCGAAAACCACATGACAAGGCCAAAAAGTATTCCTCCCCAGGCAACAATCACCACCCAATCGATGGCGAATGCAACCACGCGAAGGAATCCAGACTTCTCACCAATTCTCATCATGTAACTATTCCGGGAAACGCTGTCTGCCCAGCGCCTGCGCGCCTTCTGGACTGGAAAAAAGATGAATGTAACTCAGCCGATTGGACCGCATTCTGCAATTCCCGAGCGGCCATTGCGATGTATACCGTCGAATGTGATCTGGATGGAGATAGATTTGGTCCGAATCCCCGTAGTTTCGCTATCAATACGCCTTGTCTCTATACGGCTTATCCTCTCTACACTTGGTAGTTTGATCGTGACAATGCTCGTTGACTCAAGGCCGCTCGCTTTGCCCTGGGCCATGTACGGTGTCGCCCCTACTCCCACTCGATCGTGGCGGGTGGCTTCCCGGAAATGTCGTATGTCACGCGAGAGATGCCATCGATTTCGTTAATGATGCGCAATGATACGAGTTCAAGAAAGTCATATGGCAATCTCGCCCAGCGCGCGGTCATGAAATCGACGGTTTCCACTGCGCGTAACGCAATCACGTAGTCGTATCTGCGCCCGTCTCCCATCACACCGACCGAACGCACCGGCAGAAACACGGCGAATGCCTGGCTGGTCTTGTCATACAAATCGTTGCGGCGCAGTTCTTCGATAAAAATGTTGTCAGCGAGTTGCAACAGATGGGCGAACTCCTGTGAAACTTCGCCAAGAATTCGAACACCCAGCCCCGGGCCGGGGAACGGATGGCGATAAACCATCTCTTTTGGCAAACCCAGTTCCATGCCAATCTTGCGAACCTCATCCTTGAACAATTCACGCAACGGCTCGACCAGCTTCATGCGCATTTTCTCGGGCAGACCGCCGACATTGTGATGCGATTTGATGTTGTGGGCTTTGCCGGTCTTGCCGCCAGCCGATTCGATGACGTCAGGATAGATCGTACCCTGCGCCAGCCACTCGATGCCCTCAAGTTTCCGCGCTTCCTCGTCGAACACGTCAATGAAAAGCCCGCCAATGATTTTGCGTTTTTCCTCGGGGTCGGCAACGCCTTTCAATGCCGCGAAAAACCGCTCCTCGGCGTTGACCCGAATCACGCGAATGTGCATATGCTCTGCAAAAGTCGCCATCACCT
>QIHS01000102.1 GCA_003229095.1 Woeseia sp.
TTTAACCGTCGTGGCGGGCTGGATATCAATCCGTTCAGAACCGATACAGACAGTGCGCCGAAAAACCTGCGTCTTTGGAGGCAATGATATCGCGGCTGCTACCGCGACTCGGTCTCAGGCAATTCCAGCGGATGCCTTTGTTTCGGGACATCCGGCAATTGAAGCAGGAACAACGACGTAGCGAAGAAGGAAAGCGCGTATCCTAAAAACAGGGGCCACATATACTCCAACACTAGAATAGACATGCCGTAAAAACCTGGTATTGTCATCATAACGCTCACAACTATGGCGAGCATTAATGTCCTGAGCGAGGCTACGCCGGGCCGTTCAATCTTGATCATCGCAGGGATTCCACGCTGCTCAAGATAGACCGCCGCAAAAGAGATCGCGGCGAAACCGATTGCTCCCAGAGAACCCCACAATGTGTAGTGGTGTTTTTCACCTATAAACCATGCGACGCCAATCAACAGTGCCGCGGCAATAATAACTAACACTATTTTTCTAGTCCGAGTCATCGGAAATTCTCTTGCGCGGGTAGTATTCATATTTCCTCGCTTCTTGCAAAAAATTGACTTTCCAGCTTGCCCACAGAAAATTCTTTTGCAAAATCTCCACTCGATTCATCGTGAAAATAGATCAGGTTCATATTGGACAAACAAATCTGACCCTACTGCTGGCCCATTTTCTAGAACGGTCAGTTTTGGGCATGGAGATTCCGGTCGGTTGGCACCAAATTCTTACATGGTATGTAACATCGGGTCCAAGTTATCACCGATACACAGTATCGTCATACTCAAGCTGGTGCCCTCCTTTCGCGTTTTGCTTCCAGACAACGCCGGATGGTATCGCCAACGTAGTGTTATCCGCTTGAGGATGCTGACCGGCCCGATCGGGTATTCGACAGGCTGATTCTGGCCCTCTTGCGACAGTTGGAAATCGTTAGATGAGCGTCTTAAAGCGCCTAAAATAAGTTATTGGCGTTTATCTGCGCTAGCCAAAGCTCTTCGATTGATCGGCCCCTTATGCTAAGGCCTGTCGCACCCTTGGCATAACGCGGCGGCTGACGGGAACATCTGATCCTTCGACAAGTGTCAGCGTGCCAGTGCCTGACCGTTCGCGGCTGAGGGATTTGACGAACATGACGTTGATCAGGTGGGATCGATGCACCCGCAGAAATGTGGCTGGCAGAGTTTCTTCCATCTCATTCAGGGAAGCCGAATGGAGAACTGTGCGTCCGCCGACGAGGACAATTTCCGAATAACCGCTAGCCCCATGACAATGGATGATCTCGCTGGTGGCGATGCGCTCCATTTTACCAGCGCTCTTGATATTTATATGGTTCGTCTCGGCGCGTTCTTTTACTTCTGCGAGAGCCTGCGCCAGCCGGTTCGCCCGTGCTTCTTCGCTGCGCCGTTCGCGGACTTCTTCGGCGAGGGTCAGGGCTTGCCCAACAAAGAGGAGCAATAGAAAGAATGCGCTCAGAAGAAAGAAGACGGTGTCGAGAAACAATCCCTCGAAAAAAAATATGGACGCTACAAAAATAAGCAATGAGATAAAATAGAAAAAAGCTCGTGGGCGGCGTTGATAGGCCCAGATACCGGTCGCAATCAGGCTGACTGTCAGTGGCAGGGTCATTCCTGCCAATGCTTTGAAGTCGAAGCCGCTCAGCGGGAGAACAGCAATACCGCACAGCACAGCGAGCCCTACAATAATGCGTGTCACGCCGTCTGTCATGAATGTGCGGAATATGTGAAACGCAACGCTGAGACCAAATGCACACGAGAAGACCGCATGAACCGGGTATGCGTAGCGGATCAACCCTCGAAGCACTTCGGAAACCAGTTGAGCCCCCGCAAAAAAGCAAATGGCGCTCAAAGACAAAAAACGGATGCGTGGTGTTCCGATAAAGACCATGATGCCGAAATAAAGCCAGCCCAGCAAAAACAGCCCAAGCGTAACAATTGCCGGGCCAAGACTGGACCAAGCTCCTTTCGCGTACACACCCGCCGGAGCGATGCCAACCATATGCAACGGCTGGTAAAGGTGCAATGCTCCATGATGAGAAGAGGCCCGAAAGACGACTTCATTGTCGCCTACCCGAAACAGGGTTTGCGGCGGAAACAGTTCGGCATCCATCTTGCCGGGTGTTTCGCTAGATGCATCCGCCCCCGGCACACCGTTACGGCCAACGAATTCGCCGTTCAGATAGACCTCGCTCGACATTTTACCCGATATATAAAGCGATAGCGGCTCCCCATTAGCTCCCCGCGTTAATGCAAGCGGTACGGTTGTTTTTACCCAGATCAGTGTCCTCTGCGGATCAATGTCTTTCACGACACCTTTCTTACAGGCCTCAGATGAGAAATCCGGCGGCAGCTGGTCGGCCATACTCGCCGGGCAAATAGTGATGTCATTCGCATCAAAGAAGGAAAGATCCGGCTGTTGCGCTTCCACCGGAGAAGCCACGGCAAATAAGAGCAGCAAGAATATGAGAAACCGAAAGAGGCTACGTATCACGCGCTACCATAGCACTTTTCTGTAATACCGCATGGTACCGTTTACCGGAAATACATAACCGTTCAACCATTATGGCTGGCGGAATTACTAATGAATATTTAGGGTTGGTTCATCGCAACTAATCGAAAGGATTTACCATGGTGAAACTTGTTTTTCTGATCCCGCTCACACTCATTACCGGATGCATGACGTCCTCGCTGGCGCAGACCATCCCCGGCGAAGCAGCGGTTGTCTTCCAAGCCCAGTCCGGTGAGAAGGTGGACGCATTTGAAGGCAGCTTCATCGTTCCTGAGAACCGAAACGCAGTTGATAGCCGGTCGCTAACCCTGAAATACGTTCGCTTTCCGGCGACTGGAGAGACCGCAGGTGAGCCGATCATCTATCTGTCTGGCGGTCCGGGCGGGTCTGGTATCGAGGCCGCAAAATATGAACGCTTCCCTCTCTTCATGGCAATGCGCGAGTTTGGCGATGTGATTGCCTTCGACCAGCGCGGCACCGGGGCCTCAAACGATCTGCCAAATTGCACCTCATCCCAGCATATCAGTACCACAAACCCGACATCAGACGCAGTGTTTTTTGAAACCCAGAGGATCGCTTTCGCCGAATGTCTCACCTTTTGGACAGACGAAGGGATTGATGTGCACGGCTATACGACCACTCAAAATGTCGCCGATCTGGATGCCTTGCGCGAACACCTCGGGGCCAAAAAGATCGACCTTTGGGGGATATCCTACGGATCGCATTTATCACTCGCAGCCTTGCAACAGATGGATGAGCGTTTGGGCCGTGTCGTCATTACGGCAATCGAGGGGCTCAATCAAACAGTGAAACAACCCGCACGCGCTGATCTCTATTTTGAGCGGTTGCAGGCCGCGATAAATATGGTGCCGGAAGCGAAAGCCAAATTTCCGGATGTGAAAGAACTTGTCGGCCGCGTACTGGACCGTCTGGAGGTTGAACCTTTACAGCTGGATATTCCAACCCCGAGTGGTGAGGCTGTTCCTTATCTCCTGCAGCGCCGTGACCTGCAGCAGTTCACCTCCGCTCTCGTGGCTGACCCGGCGCGTGCAGCGCTCATTCTGAATGTCTACAGAGCGCTTGATGCAGGCGATACTGAGATGATCACAAGCCTGCTCCAGCGCGCTGTCGATCCAACCGACACAGCCGTCTCTTTTCGCCCAATGACCTATCTTATGGACATCGCGTCCGGTTCTGGAGCAGCGAGGCGCGCTATGATTACAGCGCAAGCTGAAACGGCATTGCTGGGGTTGTTCATGAATTTCAGCATGCCTCTCGAAACGGTCGATCCATCGCTGGATTTGGGTGAGACATTTCGAACCGCACCCGTCTCGGATGTTCCAACCCTTGTGCTCTCAGGAACGCTGGATGGACGCACCTATCCCAAAAGCGGACAGGAAGCTACGAGGGGGCTCTCCAACCGGCAGACGGTCACGGTCACTAATGGCGGCCACAATCTCTTCATGCTGTCACCTGAAGTAACGACAGCCATTCAGGACTTCATGCGAGGCGAGATGGTTGATGGGCTCGAAATTATTATCGACTTGCCGGAATTTTAATCGCGAACAGAAGGATTAAAACAGATGTTGAAAGCGGTCAGAATGCTGGCTTTATGTGCCGGATTTGTCAGCCTTGCCAACTGCGGACATTCACATCGGGATAGAACATGGTCGAGCCTGCCTGCAGAGACGGTTGAAACCATCCAGGCACTCATCGAACACACGATCGCGGAACAGGGGGTCGCGGGCTACTCAATTGGTCTTCTGCAGGACGGGGAACTCGTTTTCAAAACACATGGTGGATTTGCCAATATCGAGCATCAGCTTCCCATTTCGTCAGACAGCCGTTACCAAATCTACTCTGCGTCCAAACTCTTTTTCAACGTCGCATTGATGCAATTGATAGAGCAAGGCGACCTTGATCCGGACGCACCCCTCGGCCGTTATCTGTCTGATCTGCCCGATACCTGGGCAACGCTTACCGTGCGGCAGACATGGTCGCATATGACGGGGACGACAGATATTCTGGACCTCAATGGGATGGAGCCGACGGCCGAACAAGCGATGCAAAGCGTCATCGACATCCCACTGACGTTCACGCCAGGCACGCAGACGGCGTACAACCAGACAAACTTTCTGTTGCTCAAAAATGTCTTCGAAACGATCACCGGAACCGACTATCAGGATTACCTGGAGGAGGTACTGCTCACACCGATTGGGATTGACAACATTCCTTTTGGCGACCTCAGCCTCGTCGCGCCGAACTTGACCACCAATTATGAAAACCACGGTTTTGAAGCAGGACGGCTGGGTCGCCGCTCGATCAAGTTTCCACCCTATGTGTATACAAGCGCCGGCATCAATATCACGCTGGATGAGTTTGCAACCTGGTGGC
>QIHS01000088.1 GCA_003229095.1 Woeseia sp.
AAGAATCACAGGGCGTGCGTTGCGGGCCTCGGATTGAGAAAAATCCGTCAGACCGTGACGGTTCTCGATACGCCTGAGAATCGCGGCATGATCAACAAAGTGTCCTACATGGTTTCAGTAGAGGAAGTCTGAGATGCGTCTCAATGAATTGTCGCCTGCGGACGGCTCGAAAAAGAATGGCAAGCGCTTCGGGCGTGGTCACTCAGCCGGTCAGGGAAAGACTTGTGGTCGGGGCCAGAAAGGCCAGCACGCGCGGTCCGGTGGTTATCACAAGGTCGGCTTCGAAGGCGGCCAGATGCCATTGCAGCGGCGCCTGCCAAAGGTCGGCTTTACTTCGCGGATGGCGCGAAAGACAGCTGAGCTTCGCCTGCACGAACTTGCAATCCCAACGGACGACATCATAGACATGGATTGTCTGAAGAAGCTGCATCTGGTGCCGGCCATGGTTAACAAGGTAAAGATCATCAAGTCAGGCGAATTGGACAAGGCCGTCAAAGTGCGTGGTCTTGCGGTAACGAAGGGCGCCCGCGCTGCGATCGAAGCGGCTGGCGGCTCAGTGGAATAGATATTGACGTGTTGCGAATTGACGAGCAATAGCCGCAACATTTTTTTTATTAACGAATAACCAATTAACAGTTAATCTGAGAGAGAGACGAACCAGGGTGGCAAAAAAGCCAACAATAAATCCGGCGGATGCTGCTAAATCGGGCGGCAAGCTCGCGGAGCTGAAATCACGAATCCTGTTCCTGATAGGGGCCTTGATCGTGTATCGCGCCGGCACGTTTATTCCTGTACCAGGGGTAGACCCGGCTGCGCTCGCCTCATTTTTCGATGAACAGGCTGGCAATATGCTGGCGCTCTTTAACCTGTTTTCGGGTGGCGCCCTGGCGCGCTTCGGAATATTCGCGCTCGGCATCATGCCCTACATTTCGGCATCGATCATCATGCAGATGGCAAGCCATCTTGTAGAACCGTTGCAACAACTTAGAAAAGAAGGTGAGTCGGGACGCCGCAAAATTACGCAATACACGCGCTACGGCACGGTTGCACTGGCGAGTTTTCAATCGATCGCAGCAGCTTCGTGGCTGCAAAGTCAGCCTAATGTCGTTGTTGACCCGGGCCCGATGTTCCTGGTTACAGCATGTATCACCCTGGTGACCGGCACGATGTTTCTGATGTGGCTGGGAGAGCAAATTTCTGAGCGCGGCATCGGCAATGGTATTTCGATGATCATCCTGGCGGGTATTGTCGCCGGGCTGCCAGCGGCAGTTGCGGGAACGATTACGCTGGTGAATACCGGTGAAATGTCACCGGCAACAGCGATCTTGCTGCTTCTCGGCGGCATCGGCGCAACAATATTTGTCGTTTATATGGAACGTGCACAGCGGCGAATCACCGTGAACTACGCGCGGCGACAACAGGGTCGGAAAATGTACGCTGCACAAAGCACGCATTTACCGTTCAAGATCAATATGTCCGGTGTAATTCCACCGATTTTTGCCTCAAGCATCCTCATGTTCCCTGCGACAATTGCGCAGTTCTTTGGTCGTTCGGCAGAGCCAGGAATATTTCAGAGCGTGCTGCAAACTATCGGTGCGAACCTGGGGCCGGGGCAGCCGGTCTATGTCATCTTGTATGCGGCACTGATCATATTTTTCTGCTTCTTCTATACGGCTATCCAATTCAATTCGAAGGACACCGCGGACAATTTGAAGCGCTCCGGTGCATTTATTCCGGGCATCAGGCCCGGTACACAGACTGCGGAATATATCGATAGGGTGCTGACTCGAATAACCTTCTGGGGTGCGATGTATATCGCAGGCGTATGTTTGTTGCCTGAGATATTCCGCATGTTTTACCCCAGTTTGCCATTCAATTTCGGTGGCACTTCATTACTCATTCTGGTCGTCGTAACGATGGACTTCATGTCGCAGCTACAAGCGCATTCCATGAGTCATCAGTACGAGGGCATGATGCAAAAAGCCAATCTGCGTAACTACGGTCGCGGAGGCTCTGCCCGCTAAGCAGGCGGGCAATACGGGAGACGACTCATGAAAGTCAGAGCATCAGTAAAAAAAATGTGCAGGAACTGCAAAATCGTTCGACGCAATGGCGTTGTCCGTGTGATTTGCAGTAGTGATAAACGTCATAAGCAGCGTCAGGGCTGATTGACCGGACTGATTAAACAAGGGTAGATGAAGTGGCTCGAATAGCAGGCATAAACATACCGATACACAAGCATGTCGTGATCGCATTGACCTCGATATACGGCGTCGGCCGCACCCGCTCAGAACAGATTTGTGCAGCGGCAGGCATTGCGCCGGAAACGCAGGTCAAGGATCTGGCCGAACCAGAAGTCGCGGGTTTGCGAAACGCGGTTGCCAGTTTGGTGGTCGAGGGCGATCTTCGCCGCGAAACATCAATGAATATTAAGCGCTTGATGGATCTCGGTTGCTACCGCGGTATTCGTCACAGGCGTGGCCTGCCGTTGCGTGGTCAACGGACACGAACCAATGCCAGGACGCGAAAAGGCCCGCGTCGACCCATTAAGCGCTAAGGATTTTAGATCACCAAACACACAAACGTGAATAGTGTTTGCTGACAACCGATCGTCGGTGAACATGAAACAGAGTAAACGAGGAGCCACAAGTGGCTGAAGCAAAAAAGAAGAAGGTGAAAAAGCATGTTGTGGACGCGATTGCGCACATTCATGCGTCCTTCAACAATACCATCATCACGATTACCGACCGGCAGGGTAATACTTTGTCGTGGTCGACCGCTGGCGGTTGCGGTTTTCGTGGGTCACGAAAATCGACGCCCTTTGCCGCACAGGTTGCTTCTGACAAGGCAGGCCGTGCAGCGCTTGAGTTTGGCGTCAAGAACGTTGACGTCCGGGTTCGTGGACCAGGGCCGGGCAGAGAATCTGCAGTGCGTGCATTAAATGCCCTCGGCTTTCGAATCCAGAACATAGAAGACGTAACACCAATCCCTCACAACGGCTGTCGTCCGCCGAAAAAACGGCGTGTTTAACAACGTCCGCAGTGTATAGAGACTAAGTAATGGCAAGATATCTTGGACCAAAATGTAAGCTGTCCCGCCGCGAAGGCACGGACCTGTTTCTGAAGAGTGGCATTCGTCCTCTTGAATCGAAGTGCAAACTGGATGTTCCTCCCGGTGGTGCGGCTCAACGCCGTCCGCGGATGAC
The DNA here is from genome assembly GCA_003229095.1 of Woeseia sp. Taxonomy (GTDB): domain Bacteria; phylum Pseudomonadota; class Gammaproteobacteria; order Steroidobacterales; family Woeseiaceae; genus SZUA-117. Next base: position 3,206 of record QIHS01000088.1, read on the forward strand.
GGAATACGGCATGCAGCTTCGTGAAAAGCAGAA
>QIHS01000325.1 GCA_003229095.1 Woeseia sp.
AGACGACCGGGCGGTATCTTTCTCAATTCTGTTGAGTGTTTGTCGTACGCGGGTGTCCATCGGATCCAGCCCACCGGCAAAGTCAAACGCCGGCCAGATCGCCAGCACAATCCGCCGCACCAATGTACTTGAATGTGGGGTCTTGCTTCGTTCCAGATACGATTGAATCCGTCGTATTGCGTCACCGTCCGGAACATGGATGCGCTCAAGGTTCATAGCCCGCTGAATCCAGAGCCCAAGAATTGAGCTGCGTTCGACGTAGACCAGTGTGGCGAGGTTGGCCGAACGTCGCAGCCGATGCGTCACGTTTGCGCCAATGACGAGCACTTCACCCGAGTGGGCGCGCGCGTCCTCCGTATCCAGATGAATCTTGTTGGCGGTGGCAATGCAGATCTGAATTGCACTGTGATGATGTTTATCCCCGTCACCGATCGGGCCATGGTAGCTGAACCATCCCTGGCCCATCACCACTTCCCCCAGCCACTTGCTCATTTGCCGGGCCCTCTAATTCGGTATCATCGTGTCGACAATCCAGCAAAGACCGGGCCGGAAGAGTCCGCGCCGCCGAGGTTCGTTCCAGCTGCTATTTTTCGCCAATGTACTCATCGAAAAATGCCAGTGTTTCCCGGTACATTGTTTCGATATTTTTCTCGTTCCTCGGTGTGTGTGCTTCATCCCGAAGTTCAATCAAGCGGGGCTCGGGTTTGCCAGCATCTCTCATCGCCTTTTGCAGCGCCCAGGAATGTTCGATGGGTACACGTTGATCTTCCTGGCCGTGAATGAGCAGCAACGGCGTCTTGATTTGGTCAACATAATTGGTTGGTGATGCGAGCTGCCTGTCCTCAACTGTCGGGCCAATTACCGTGTCGATGTATTTCTTGCCCCATCGAGTTTCGGTCGCGAAGTCGGCTTGATTATATTGAACGTCCTGATCGTAAACCCCGGCACCAGCGACTGCGCATTTATACAGGTCGGGTTCCTTTGCGATGCTCATCACGGCCGCGAAACCGCCGTAACTCCAGCCGAAAATGCAGATTCGGTTGGGATCCGCTATGCCGTTCTCGATTGCCCAGTTGACCGAATCGGTCAAATCATCCTGCATCGTCTTGGCCCATTCGCCGTGGCCCATGCGTTCGAATTTGGGCCCGTAACCACCGGAACCGCGAAAATTGACCTGCAACATCGCATAGCCGCCTGCCGCTATAAAGCCCTCAAACCACTGATATCCCCAGCTGTCGCGTGGTCCGTGTGGTCCGCCATGCGGCACGATGATGAGCGGTTCATTTTTCCCGTCACTGCCGACGGGCAGTGTCAGATAGCCGTGTAGCTCTACCCCATCTCTCGCGGTCAGCTTGATCGGGTTCATGGCGGCTAACTTTGAATCATCCACCCAAGGCCGTGAATCGAACAGCTTGTGCAACTGATTTTTGTGTGTATCAAGCAAGAAAAATTCAGGTGTCTTTGTGTCCTGCCTGACGTGTACAACCATCAGGCGGTCGTCCTCCGTGGCGCTGGTAATCTGCGGCGAACCATCCGGGAATGCGTCTTGCAGGCCCAATACCGCTTTTGTCCAGGGGTGATCGGTTTGCAATGGCGTAAATTCGATCTTGCCCGGAGTTGTATAAACGCCGAACGGAGTGCCCTTGTTATCTCCAGAAGCACGCGCATCCACATATTCATGGCGATAAACCTCATCCAATGCGCCACTCTCTGGATTCATCGTATAAATCCCATAGGGCCCTTCATCCGGCGAATGCCTCATGAGTACGCTGCCGTCGTCAAGCAGTGCTATCGGTGTCGTTTGTGCCTCGCCGTAAGCGGTGTTCGAAAACTCCGTCCAATCGCCGCCAGGTTCGCGGGAGTGGATAACAAAGTTCTGGTCGTCATCCGTATGGAAGCTAAATCTGACTTGGCCATTTTGGTCGGCGATGAGCTGCGCGTTCGGCGTTGCGGCGACGATTTTTTTCGACTGGCGACCGCTGTAAACATCCAGTAAGCAGGCTTCCACATGGCGGCTGAATCCAGTGGACCACTTGGTCAGGCTGATCAGGATTTTTTTCGGGTCATCCGGCAGGCTATTCATGATGAATGCGCTTGCCCTTTCTGTTTTTACTTTCTTCTTTAACCGGCCCGTTCTTCCACCAGTTCCTGCACGGTAGCCAAAGAGATACTTTTTCTTGCTGCCATCGGCATTCATCGCAAACAGCTCACCGGTTGAACCGCTGCCTTCTAAACGGACAGATTGCTGAGCAATGGATATGACGACCCGGTCGTCATTGACCCACCAAAAATCTCCAACTTCATCGTGGTCGGGAAAGCTCAGATGGGTCGAAAGTTTCATTTCCGGAAACTTGAAGATCACCAATGAGCGCTTATCTTGCGCTATTCGCAATACCCCAATGTAGTCGCCCTGAGGAGAAATTTTCGCGCTCAGAATCTCAGCATTTCTCGCCAGGTCTTCGATGATATCGGCGTGCGCGAGATTCGCGGAAAGCAGGAAAAAGGCGAGTGTAATTCTTGTTGGCCACTTCATAGGCTATCGTTCCGTTTCGGTTGTCGTCGACGTGAAAATCCGATGTCACTTCGCTGCGAACACTGGAATATGCTTATTTCTACGAGGCATAAGCATAACAGCGTGCTAGTTTAGTCGCTAGATAAGCTGGAACCGCGGCGGCGAAATGAGCTCGGATAGCGCTTCTGATAGTAGAACAATACGTTTAAAGTCAAAGCCTTACGCGGAAAATTGGCGGAGAGGGTGGGATTCGAACCCACGAAGGGCTATAAACCCTTGCTGGTTTTCAAGACCAGTGCATTCGACCACTCTGCCACCTTGCAGCCGCGCATTTTGCTCGCTGCTGGCGCGCTTTTCAACAAAAAGCACAACAATCATTGATAGTTGCATTGACTGTCGTCATATTGCGCCGAACGATTGCGAAAATGCAGGGTCCTAAATCACAATGCAGATCGGGGATAAGACATTTTGATGGCGAGTAAAAACAATAGAAACAACAAGTTATCTTTTGTACTGCTTGCGCTTTCCCTCGCTGCCTGTTCAGTCGTACCGATTGACGAAACCATTGCGGATGTCGCCGATGAGCTGATGACTGAATTTGTTGCGCTTGCGAAGAGTGGCAGCGAGGTCGGTCAGGACTGGTTCGATTTTGCAGTGAAAGCGCGAACCGCTGGAAATCCACGGCTCGCTGATCGGGCACTCGATCGCGCAGGCACATTGAAATTTTCTCCAATTCGTCTCGGGCTGGAAACCGCACGATTGAGAATCACCGCGAATGAACCGGATGCAGCAACGTCAGCGCTTCAGGGTATCGCGCAGGCAGGCTTCGCTGCTGTGGGTGTTTTGACCAATGACCCGTTGATCAACAGCCTCGCAGGTCACGCGGAATATGATGCCCTGATCGCTACGATGACTGAGCAGGCATATCCTTGCCAACACCAGCCGGAATTTCGCGATTTCGATTTCTGGATTGGTGAATGGGATGTCGCCATTGCGAGTGGCGCTCACGCAGGTCGTAATGTCATCAAGGCAATCGAAAAAGGCTGCGTTTTGCTCGAGCAATGGACCAGTGCATCCGGTGTCAGTGGCATGAGCATCAATTACCTGGACAAGGTGACTGACGAATGGGTACAGATCTGGAACGCCGAGGGTGGCAGTCAGATTAATATTCGCGGCGGCATGACGGACGAAGGCATGCGCCTGGTCGGGCAAATACACTATATTGTAGCTGGCACAACGGCACCTTTTCGAGGCCTGTGGACGCCAATGCCGGATGGACGAGTTCGTCAATTCTTTGAGCAATCGAACGATGGTGGCGAGACCTGGGTTCCTTGGTTTGAAGGATTTTATAGCCGTACTAATTAGAGAGAGAAATTCTATTGAGTCAGCAATTTCCACGCAGGCAGTTTTCTAACGGCAATCCGCTCGCAAGTGCGCTGGTCGTCATCGTAGGCGTCATTGTTATCGCGCTGTCGCTGGCGCTGGGATTTTTGGTATTTCTGATCATCGGCGGATTCATGCTGGTGATGGCAATGATAATCGGGATGAGGACCTGGTGGATGACAAGACGCTTTGGTAATGGAAGCCAGGGTGCACAAACTCAGAGGGCAGACTCAAGCGGGCAATCTCGTGTCATCGAAGGAGAATTTCACGAAGTTGAGTCAGAGGACAGCAATGAGCGCAGGCGCTAACGGACATTGAACCTGGGCGTAGTCAAAACGGGCAAAAACTCGTAAGCTCGGCCCCTATGCAAAACGGAAAAAAAGATCAGCTGCGTCGCAAGCAACGCCGCCGTCGCCGTATCCAGGCAATCATCATCTACACTGCTATCGCTATCGGACTCGCGTGGTTTTTCGAATCACAGGCTACGACGACGATGATTTTCGTTCGTCATGCGGAAAAAGCGTCAACACCGGTCGGTGACCCGGGTCTCTCACTTGCGGGACAAGCCCGCGCGGCAGAACTTGCCCGACAATTGACAGATGCAGACGTGGCCGCCGGAATCGACGCAGTCTTTTCGACGCCTTTCCGCAGAACGGTTGAGACAGCGCGACCGGTCGCAGATGCGTTGGGTCTCGAAGTCACTCTTTATGATCCTATGGACAATGAAGCCGTGCTTGCGCGCATCCTTAGGGAGCACAAAGGCGAAATCATTCTGCTTGTCGGGCATAGCAATACCATGCCGACGCTGATCGCCGACCTTGGCGCGAGCAAGAACGTACCCGCCATTGCTGAGGACGAGTACGACAATATTTACCTGGTTTCCATTCCGTGGTTTGGCAAGACCAAGACAATTCGCCTTCGATACGGCGAAGCATTTGCCGGTGCACCCGTCGAAGAGTCCTTTCCCGAATTGCCAGTGACGAACTGATGTGCGGATGTACGATTTTGGACTGGTCCGGACTATTCATGAATTACCCGGACTAGAACCTTGATCGTGCAGCGAGAGCTCAGTGTCTCAACGAAGGGTCGCGGAACTTACGATCTCACCGCGAAGATTGAAAGTGCAGTGAAGTCATCGGGCATTCAAACCGGTCTTTGCAATATTTTCGTTTGTCATACCAGCGCATCACTGATGCTTTGCGAAAATGCTGACCCGGCAGTGATGGCTGATCTTGAGACGTTCATGCAGCGTACTGCACCGGATGGCGACCCGGCGTTTACGCATATCGATGAGGGGCCGGATGACATGCCCGCGCATATTCGAAGCATCCTGACCCAATCTGACTTGAATATTCCTTTTAGCAATGGCAATTGCACACTGGGTACGTGGCAGGGCATTTATCTCTGGGAACACCGCCTGGCACCGTACGAACGCAAAGTTATTCTGACCATTCACGGTGACGGTTAGCAGGTTGCCGGGAAAAGGCCGTATTCAGCACATTGCAGGAAATCGCTTATTCAGTGTCAGGCGCAACTTTCATGCCTGCTACTTCACGCAACATGACGGCTTTCTCGATAAATTTCTTGTGCTGATCAATTTGTATGTTGGCCTGAACAGCATCCTGAATTTTTTGTCCCTGCGTGACGAGATAGGTTATGCGGCGAACCCCGAAACCTAATGGCCCGTCGGCGTCATACATACGAATGGCAACTTTTTCGGGGTCGCATACCAGGGTGAAAGGCAGATTGTGTTTATCCTTGAATTTCAGGTGGCTAGCGCCGTCCTGCGGGCTTATGCCGATGACCGTCAGCCCGACAGAGACAATATCGTCGTGAATATCCCTGATGGCGCAAGCTTCCCTTGTGCATCCGGGCGTGAAGTCCGCTGGATAGAAATACAGAATGACAGGCTTGTCGCGCAATAGCTCTTTTAGTGAAACATCCTTGCCCGCTTCGTCAGGAAGCACGAACTCTGGTGCGACGTCGCCCGGTTTTAGCATTTACTCATCTCCCTGGTGTTCGGAAAAAACTGATTCCATCACGATGTAGCCTGGTTCTTTCATTTTCAGCCGGCATTTCGCCATCAATCGTGGCAATCCAGTAGCGGCCTTTGCTCGAATCGTCCAGTAACGCCGCAACGCCTGGACCGATCAGCCGCGAATTCAGTCTTCTGCCTTCCGTTTCATGCGCCAGTTTTACGTTTAGATAGATCAGCGATGAGGCCAGAATCGGCGGGTGTTGCATCCCGAATTTGGATGTTCAAAAGCCTGTTTCCCCGCAGGATCAGGGCCGCAAATATCAAGCGTCAGCTATCGACGCCCGCGTCGCGGCATTTTATAATCGAACGACCGAAAAATTGACCGGGCGAAAAAGAACCCGGCTGTCCCGTTGAGCCCTTGTTGCGGGCTCGCTCGATCCTAATTGATGAGAGTTTATTATGCGAACAATCAAATGCTCTATGGCACTGAGTTTGTCGGCTTTCTTTCTGGCAGCCTGCGGGCAAGGTCAGGCGCCTTCCGGTGAATCTGCTGTCGCAGAAGAAAACGAATCTGTCTCCGTACCCAAATATAGCGCAGAGGCGTTTTTTGAAACGACGAGTTACGGCCTGGTCGGATCAGCCGCGCACGCGTTTTCGGCAGATGGGCAATCGCTATTGATTTCGTCCGACCAGACCGGCGTTTTCAATGCCTATTCCCTGCCTTTGGACGGTAGCGACGCAACGCCGCTAACCCGTTCGGACGACAATGCGATTTTTGCCATTAGCTGGTTTCCGAACGATGCACGCATGCTCTATACCTTCGACGGAGGTGGTAACGAATTGAATCATGTCGTTGTTCGTGAGGAAGACGGTACAAGTCGGGACCTCACGCCGGGCGATGCGTTGAAAGCAGGTTTTCTTGCATGGAGCGATGACGGCAATAGTTTCTACCTCACGACGACAGAACGTAACGAGCAGAGTTTCGATATTTATCGTTATTCAACAGAAGACTATTCGCGCGTGCTTGTATATGAGAACCCGGGTTTCCTGATTAGTGGCATCAGTGGCGACGGTCGCTGGGTGGCGCTGGTTAAACCACGTACTACCTCGTTGATCTGAACAGCGCGAACAAAGAACCGCTGTTGATCACGGAACATGATGGCAATATCTCATACGGAGTCTATGGTTTTTCACCCGATGCGGCGTCGTTGATTTATATAACAGATGAGCATGGCGAATTTGATCAAGCCTGGTCTCACGATTTGGCGAGCGGCGAAAAATCTGTCTTGATTGAGGCAGACTGGGGCGTTAGCTATGTTGCTTTTTCAAAGTCCGGGCGCTACCAGGTTTCCGGTATTAACGTCGATGCGCGAACGGAAGTGACCGTGCGGGATTTGAATTCCGGCGAGGTTGTCGAGTTGCCGCCGTTACCTGCTGGTGATTTGCGCAACGTACGATTTTCAGCAGACGATAGCCATGTGGCACTTATCGTTAATGCGGACGACTCACCATCGAATATTCATGTCATCGATCTGACGGAAGGCAATGTTCGTCAGTTAACGAACGCACTGAGTCCGGAGATCGATCAAAGCCATCTCGTCACCAGCGAAGTGATTCGTTACGAAAGTTTTGACGGACTTGAGATTCCATCGATTCTCTACAAGCCGCACGGTGCAAACGCGGAGAATCGGGCACCGGCGATGGTATTGGTTCACGGCGGGCCGGGTGGCCAGACGCGCGTAGGCTATCGCGCCATGGTTCAGCACCTCGTCAACCACGGCTATGCCGTGTTGGGTGCAAACAATCGTGGTTCATCAGGTTACGGCAAGACCTTCTTTCAGATGACAAGCGTCACGGTGAAGCGGATTTGCAGGATATCGTTTACGGCAGGAAGTACCTGGAATCATTGGATTGGGTAGATGCTGACAAGGTTGGCATCATCGGCGGGTCGTATGGGGGCTACATGGTCGCCGCTGCATTGGCGTTCGAACCTGAAGCGTTCGATGTTGGTATAAATATTTTCGGTGTGACCAACTGGGTGCGGACACTCGAGAGCATCCCGCCGTGGTGGGAGCCATTCAAAGAAGCGCTATACGACGAGATGGGTGATCCGGCAACGGATGCCG
>QIHS01000254.1 GCA_003229095.1 Woeseia sp.
AATCGATCGGCTGGATAAGCCTGTTGGTACCGTTTATCGGCCTCAGCTATTACGCAGTGGTGGCCGCGTGGGCGCTGGACTATCTAATGCTCGCAACAACCGGCGGATTCACCGGCTTTGACAGCACCTCGTCACAGGAAACTTTCAACGCACGCGCGGCGCAGCCCGTTTATCAGATCATGCTGCACGGCGTATTCGTCGCCATGACGGTCTGGGTCGTCGCAAACGGCATTAACAAAGGTATCGAACGAGCGTCGAAAGTGATGATGCCGGCCTTGTTCGCAATGATCATTGCTCTGGTCATCTACGGCATGGTCAGCGCCGACTTCGCTGCGGCCGTCGATTTCCTCTTCCGACCGGACTTCAGCAAAGTAACCGGCCAATCCGTTCTCATCGCACTGGGACAAGCGCTGTTCTCGCTCGGTATCGGCGTCGGGCTCATGATCACCTACGGCTCTTACATGCCACGAGATTTTTCACTGCGAACGTCCGCCACTGTCATCTGCGTTGGCGACACCGTCGCAGCGATTCTTGCCGGACTCGCCATTTTTCCGATTGTCTTCGCCAGCGGACTGGACCCCGCCGGCGGGCCGGGTCTGATTTTTGTCAGCCTGCCCATCGCCTTTGGCAGCATGCCCGGTGGCGCGTTCATCGGCCCGCCCTTTGTTTTTCGTATTACTCCTGTTCGCCGCCTATACATCAGCCCTCGGCATGCTCGAGCCCGTCGTCGCATGGCTTGAAGAAAAGTTTCCCGGCAAACGAAAGCAAATGGCGCTCGTCGCCGGCTTCGCAATCTGGATTCTGGGCCTGGGTTCGGTACTCTCTTTCAGCATCATGGCGGATGTTGAACCACTCGCATTCATGGGCATTGAGAAAAATTTCTTCGGCATTGCCGACTACACCGTTGCCAATGTACTCGCCCCTGTTAACGCCCTGATGATTGCGCTCTTCGCTGGTTGGGTACTGAGCAACAAGGTCGTGAATGAAGAGTTCGCTGCCGATACACCGAACTGGAAAATCTACTGGCGTTTTGCGAATCGATTCCTCGCACCCGCCGCATTGATAATCGTACTAATCGACCTGGTTATCGGCTGGGAATACATACTTCAAGCATGGTGAAGTCAGACGAAATTTCTGTCAGGCCGCATGGAAAATTTGCGCCAAACGCACAGGAGTCGTCGGCCTGCAGGTGCCATGACATACCTTTCTCGTCGCCCAGAACAGCGCTGCCCTGCAGAACAAACAAAAACTGAATTTCCGCGCTGTGTTCCAGCGACGAAACACCCGTATCGCCGGACGACCTCACCACAACGGCAGACGCGATACCCGCGGTCGCCTCCTCAATGCCGATGTTTCGGCATTCAAAACCCTCGACGCTGTAAGGCAACCACTGCGCGTTTTCGGCCTGGTGAAACGTAAAGTGCTGGCCTGCAAACTCCCGGTCAGATTTAGGCTCGGCAGTCGGCAACACCATGTCGTGATCAACGCAGGTCTCATGCTCGGCGGGACAGGAAATTTCAACAACCTCCATGTTGTCAGAACATTCCAGCACACGATGACGAATATGCGGTGGCTGCAAAAAGCAGTCACCTGCCTCCATGGTCATCGGCGGACCCTGATCCTCATATACCACTCGAACCCAGCCGCGAACGCAGTAGATCATCTGAAAATGAATGTGATGGTGATGCACATAGTCTGGCACCGGACCACCGACAGGAATGCGGATGTGTGAGGCGATAAAGCGCCCGCCGAATCGATCAGGAATGAGATCCCGGTATTGCATGCCGGCCCGACCTTCCACCCAATCATGCTCCGCATCCTTTTGCGATACCACCAGCGTCGGACGATTTGGCGGCAATATCAACGGCGACTCGACCGGCACTATTTCTACCAATGTGCCATTCGGCGCTGTCTGTGTTGTTGTCTCCGACAGGCCCGCACACAACAGCCGCAAACGTCCCGATGGAATGACCGCACCGCTGTCGAGCCTCAGTCGAATGCCAAAACCTGAAATCACAGCGATGCGCGGCGCATCGGCCGGGTAAATGGAGTCCGTGCGGAAACCGAGCTTGTCAGTGAAAAAAGATAAGGTGTCTGCGAATGGCTTTGCCGGGAGTACGACTTCAGCGATTTTAATGTCATCGACATTCTTGTCCCCGCCCGCCATATCAGGAATGCGCGAGCAGAATCTTTCGAATGATGCTCCCGACAATTTCATCCTCGCCCTCGTCCATGACCGTCGCGGAAAGATGAATTCTGTCGCCGGAAAAAAAGAATGCCCTGACCTCAACGACCGGGTCATGCTCTCGCAGCGCCTGCATGAGAGCCGCTTTGCTCAAATTCACGACGTCACTATCCCAGTCGATATCGAGATACAACTCGTTGGCATGACCCTCGGAAACGAATGACTGCGTAACGACACCCGGCACGTCCGCAAGCATGTCGCTGATGGTATTGAAACGATTCAGTTTGTACGCAAAGTCGTCGGCTTCAGTGATTCGCAACCCTGTCTCAAATGCAACCAGCATGCCAAGATATTCCTCCGCCGAGACTTTCATGCCGCGACCGATAGACAAGTCGTTCGGCGCCGAGTGACGGCGCGCATATCGGATAAGATCTTCGCGCCCCAGCAGCAATCCGGCACTGTACGGGCCACGCAGCCCCTTGCCGCCGGAATAACATATCAGGTCGAACCCCTCGCCAACGCCTTGGACAACATTCACCGCCGGTGGCGTCGTTGTTGCCGCGTCGCAAAACGAGGGCACGCCCAACTCCCGGGCAAACCGCAGGTAGGCCTCTGCAGGTATGTCGTCACCCTTCTGCGTTGGCTTAAGGAAAAATATCATTGCCGTCCGATCGCCCACCAGTCGGCGCACGTCCTGTTCGGATTCCACCTCAATCAGCTTCGCACCCGCCACAGTCAATGAACGGTCATAGGTATAACGATGTTTCTTCTGAATGATAACTTCGTTCTTCATGCCGGTTGTGTCCGGCAATTGCCGCATTTTTTCTTCGTCGCCCAGCGTCATGCAGGCGGCCGTCCCCAAAACGATCGAAGCGGTTGCGCCTGACGTCACCATGGCTGACTCGCTTCCGGCGAGCGACGCGATACGAGCGCCCACCGCGTCGTGCAATTCACGCATTTTCACTTTATGGGTTGCCGCAAAACGCATCGCATCGACAACTTCAGGGCGCATCCTCGCGCCACCGAAGGCACTATAGGCACCGGCGGCATTTATGAATCGTTTCAGGCCGAGCTCTTTGAAGTAATCGCGACCGCCTGGTGCCGGCATGCCGTCAGCAATGGCACTCCCGCCACCAATAGCGCCAAGCGGAATGACACCAGCCATCGTCTTAAGAATTGTTCGTCGCTGCGACATTCAGGCACCGACCCCGCGGCCGTGCTCTTGCAGTAGTTCACTTATTCGCCCTGTGACAATTTCCGCTTCGCCATCTTTCAACGCAACTGCGGTCAGGTGCAGTTCATTTGCCGATAAAAACAATGCCCGAACTTCTATAGATGGATCGCCCGAACGCAACGCTTGTTTCATGTCGGCAACACTCAAGCCATAGACGTTCTCATCCCACCGAATCTCAATGTATGGCTCGCGCGCCTCCGCAGTTGGTGTTTTCGACTCAGCAATAACACCTGGCAGACGCGCAAGCTCCCGCCCCATGGCATTGACGATTGTCAGTTGCCGCTGATATTCAGCTTCCTCATCAAACGCGAGGCTCACTTCAACAGCGACCATCATGCCGAGATATTCCTCGGGTGCCACTTTCATGCTTCGTCCGTAGGCGCGCGTATCAGATCATCCCGCCCAAGCAGCAAACCCGCACTGTAAGGGCCGCGCAACCCCTTGCCACCCGAATAACATATGAGGTCGAAACCGCGCTCAACTGTTGCTGCCATATTGCTGGCCGGAGGCAGTGTCGTTGCCGCATCGCACATGATCGGGATGCCTGATTCTTTCGCCAACCCAATGTATTGGCCAACGTCGATCTTCGTATTTTCCGGACGATTGAGCAGGTAGAACATCATTGCCGTTCGGTCGCTAATCGCAGCGCGAATATCGGCGGCAGTTTCGACCTCGATCAACGTTGCACCCGGCGCCTTGATGGAACGGTCGTACATATAACGCTGGCTTTTCAGGATGATCACTTCGTTGCGCATGTCGGACGAATCCGGCAGGCGCTCCATTCTTTCCTCGTCACCGAGCGTCATACAGGCGGCCGTACCCAGAATAATTGCACCCGTCGCGCCGGAGGTGACCATTGCAGACTGCGCACCGGTAAGTTCTGCAATCCGCCGGCCGACCGCGTCGTGCAAGTCGGTCATACGCACTTTATTTCTGATGGCGTAGTCCATGGCCTCGATGACTTCGGGCCACATCTCGGCACCGCCGAGCGAAGAATACGGACCAATCGCATTGATAAACGGACGGACACCGAGCTTCGAGAAATAATCTGTTACAACCGGCGCCGGCAATTCTGCGGCAAGCGATCCCCGCGAAACCAGGAAGCCCAGCGGAGCCGCCACGCTCAGGCCGGCCAGGAAATGGCGCCGATTGGTCTTCATGCAACAGTCCAGTTTGTTACCAGGCAGCTTCAGAATAGCCTAAATTGAGCGTCGCCACTAAGGGCATATGGCATACTGAAAACTGCCCGGTCCAAACGTAAAGAAAAGGTTGGCAAAAGTGAAAAGAAGTTTCCCGTTTTTTTCGGTTGTCCTCAGTCTCATTTTGTCAGCGCCGTTATTCGCGCATCATTCTGCGGTCGCCTTTGATCGAAACAAAACCATCACGATATCTGGAATAATTACTGATTTCGTCTGGCGCAACCCGCACTTAAGCATCAGCCTCGAGGTGACAAAAAACGGCAGCACCGAGCGTTGGCGCATCGAAGGCGGTAGTACAACCGAGATGGTCAACAACGGATTTGCGCGCGATTCGATAGCGGAAGGCGAGAGGCTAGCCGTGCTGATCAACCCACTGCGATCGGGGCGACCCGGCGGCCTGTTGCAAGGCATGACACTGGCAGATGGCACCTCGTATGGAATGAAGACTCCGGAGGTCGTCGCGGAAGATGCTCCGGCTTTACAGATACCATCGCTCACCGAATACGTACCACCCCCGGTCGGCGACACGTGGCAGAAACGCGAAGCACGAACGCGTCCGGCGCAACTTCCGCTTGCAGCGGAATCTCCTTACCTGCCACTGGGCGCGCTTGACGCCGAAAATCTCGCCAAAGCGAGACCAAAGCCGCCCTTCGACCTGACCGGCACCTGGGCATTTCGCGGCGAGAGTTCAGAACAACCGCACTACGGCAGGTACGAATTCAAACCGCATCCGG
>QIHS01000156.1 GCA_003229095.1 Woeseia sp.
GTGCGCCGATTGCAAAGAGGCATGCGCTTACAAACAGACCCGACCGTCATCTACGGCATTGGCAGCGAATTTGACGGAAACCTGACAAGGCGTGGCCTGACCACGGACACACCCTACAACACTTATACGCGGCATGGCTTGCCGCCGACACCGATTGCGCTGGCGGGCAAAGCCGCAATCAGGGCGGCGTTGCACCCGGCGCCAGGCAGCGAGGTTTATTTTGTTGCGACAGCCCTGGGAGATGGCAGCCACAAATTTTCCGATACCAAAGAAGAGCACGATGCAGCTGTGCAGGAATATCTCGTGCGGCTGCGAGCAATGAGGCGGCAGTAGGGAAAAGCATGGCACGGGGAAAATTCATTACAGTAGAAGGAATAGAAGGAACCGGTAAATCCACCAATATCGCGTTCCTGGTCTCACTGATCGAGGATGAGGGTATCCCGGTTATTCGTACCCGCGAGCCCGGCGGAACCCCAATGGCAGAGAAAATTCGCGAAATCCTGTTGCAAAAGGACCAGGAGGCGTTACCGGAAATCGCCGAGTCGTTGCTGTTTTTTGCTTCCCGGTCTTTGCATTTACGGAACAAAATCATGCCGGCTCTGGACAGTGGCCATTGGGTGGTTTGTGATCGTTTTACTGACGCCAGCCGGGCCTATCAGGGCAGCGGACGTGGCTTGGGCGCCGAGCGAATTGAGCAATTGGCGAACTGGGTGCAGGACGGGCTTGAGCCCGATCTGACACTGCTTCTGGATGCCCCCGCAGAGATCGGCATGCAACGCACGGCACAGCGCGGTAACGCAGACAGGATGGACTCTGAGGAGCTGTCTTTTTATCGGCAGGTCCGTAAAGCCTACCTCGCGCTTGCGGAAAAGCATCCGCAGAGAATTGCCGTCCTCGATGCGAGCAAATCCCTGGCCGATGTGCAATCCGCGATAGCGGCTCGTATGAAACTGCTTTTTGATGAGAAGTTAGATAAGAGAGATACGGTAAACTCTTGAATAATTAATGGATATTCCCTGGCTACAACCTATTGTCAAATCCTGGCAACGCAGTCTCGAACAGAGGCGGACACCGCATGCGGTGATGATCGCGGGCGCGGAGGGGACCGGTAAACGCTCAGCGGCTGCCTGGCTGGCGGCGCAACGACTTGGGATTCAGCCTGCAGACCCATTGCCACAGTATCCGTTGCGCATGCCGGAACACGCTGATTGCCATTGGCTATCGACTCTTCCGGACAAATACAGTATCGGTGTCGACCAGATTCGGGAGCTTGTGGGCGAACTGAACCTGACCAGCTACCTGGGACACGGCAAGGTGGCCATCATTGAGCCAGCGGATGTCATGACGGCGAATGCGGCCAACAGCCTCCTGAAGACGCTCGAGGAGCCGCCGGGAGACACCCTGTTGATTCTGGTGGCTGATCGGCCGGGGCGTTTGCCCGCTACCATTGTAAGCCGTTGCCAGCGTCTTGCAGTGCCGCTGCCGAGGGAAGAGAACGGGCTTGAATGGCTGCGGAAAGTGCAGCCAGCCACGACCTGGCACAAAATACTGCGCGATGCAGGTCTGGCGCCCTTATCTGCGCTGCTGGCCAAGGAACAGCTCGAACTCACTGATGCAATGGCTGCTGACTTTGTCGCCATTGCGCAGGGTCAGGCAGCACCACTGCCGGTAGCCAAAAAGTGGTCTGCTTATGAAGTAGAATTCGTCCTCGGCTGGCTCGGTCACCAGATTCAGGCCTGTATTTCACGGCTAGTAGGGGGCGATTCCGGTGGCAATTTTGCGCTGGTTGGCGATTCTGTGCTGGCGCGCATAGACAGGCGAAATTTGTTCTGCTATTTAGACATAATCAATCGCCTGCGGGGGCAACCCAAGGGCTCGGAGTGTCTGTTGATGGACTGGGCAGGAAATCTGCAATCAGTCATGTCGGCAGAGTAAATAAATGACGAAACCTGGACTTTTGACACTGACGATCAAGGATAAAAGCGCGCTATATCTCGCGTACATGCCTTATGTGATCAACGGTGGCTTGTTTATCCCCACCAATAGTTCATATCGCCTTGGCGACGAGGTATTCATGCTGCTGAACCTGATGGGCGAGGGCGAGAAAATTCCGGTTGCGGGCACGGTCATCTGGATGACACCGAAGGGTGCGCAAGGCAAACGAACTGCGGGCATCGGTGTGCAGTTTAGTGACCAGGATCAGGGCAATACACAAAAGAAAATCGAGAACTACCTGGCCGGTGCACTGGGCGGGGACAAACCTACACATACCATGTAACACACCGGCTGTTCGGCGCCGCGCGACTCGCCGCTATGTCGAATTAATGCCGCCGCGTAACACGTTCGCTGTATAACCCCGCTCGCTCAATATGTACGCACCCGCGGAGCTGCGTCTGCCTGTATCGCAACAAACGACATATTGCTTGCTTCGGTCAAGTGTATTGATCTTCAGCCGAATAAAATAAAGCGGTATGTTGATAGCGCCATCTTTGTGATTGGTTTCGAATTCGCTTGGCAGACGAACATCCAGCCACTGGCCGCCACCTTGTACGATCACATCTGCCTCATCAGGCGTAACCCAGTCCAGCATCGGTTCATTCAGCAGTGTGCGGAAATCGTCCTTGCCGAGACGCATGACCGAACCGTCTTCCAGCATGGTCACCGTGGCGTTTCTCTTGGCCTCGGAAATCAGCGCTTCTTCGCCGAAGGTGTCGCCGACGACTAACTCTGCCAGCTTGATGCCCTCTTTGTTCAGCGGCGTTTCGCGCGTGACCAGGCATCTGCCGCGAATCAGGACATAGAAAAAATCACCTTCCGAACCCTGTTTCAATACGACGTCGCCGCGCTTGTAATTGATTTGCTGCATGCGCATAAAAATGGCTTGAATATTCGCAGGCGGTATTTTGTGGAACGCCTTTGTCTGGAGCAGCATGGTCATCCAGTCTTCGCTGCCCCCCGCGTTGTCATTATTTTGTAAGTCCGAAACCTCGTAGGACCCTGTCTGGTCCCAGGTCAACATCACATCGAGCAGATCGCTGTCGATCGAAATGTATTGCACGCGGTCATGCGCTCGAGCGGTGACACGGCGCGGAAATACGGGCGACACAGGAGTGCGGGCGGTATCCGAGCCGCCTTCTATGACCTCGCTCAGATTGCCCTGATCGATCAGCTCAAGCGTGCCGGAAATAACGTAGATCGTCCGTTTCTCGCTGTCGCCTTCCTTGAACAACACTTGTTGCGGCGACAGCTCGCGGATCTGCACCTTTTTTGCAAGGGCAGCAAGATTATCGCGCTTCAATCCGTCCAACGGAGAGAAGTGTTTGAGCAGGTTAGTGTCCAGCTGCTCACCCGTCATGATTCATCCTGATATTACTCAATTGATTGCCTTTATGATCACCCTGATACAGGGCGGTTTTTCTTTTGCCCTTGAGTGCGCATAAGCCCTTATTCTAACTTCAATTTGTTGGTCTCCGATACCGCTGAGACACGCTATCGTGAAGCGTCGCACAGTTTAACAAGATCACGGCGCAGGAATAGTCATTCTTTCTCTGTGACGCGAATATCGGACCACGCCTCATGGCTTCGAAACCGATCTCCGAGCCTGTCTGCCAGTCGGTCAAGCGCCCTGGTGACGTCGTCAATGCCACGATTTCTGGCATATTGCAACGGCCCCCCTCTAAACGGCGCAAATCCGGTGCCAAATATAATACCGGCGTCCAGCAGATCTGCGTCGGGGACAACCCCTTCGCTCAGGCACGCAACAGCCTCGTTAACCAACGGTAGTATCAGTCGATCGACGATGTCCGGAGGCACATCGCCTCCATCGTCTGCTGGTTTTAGCGCTTTGCCATCTTCCCAGACGTAGAATCCTCGCCCGGTTTTTCTGCCCAGTCGTTTCTGTTCGGCCATCCGTATCACCATGTCCGGGACAGATTGCCCGGAAGTGGTACCGGCGCCAAGAACCTCGGCCACCTGAATAGCAACATCGAGCCCGATACTATCAATGAGTTCGATGGGTCCCATGGGCATGCCAAACTGTTCTGCGGCCTGATCAATCGCACTCGGAGAAACACCCTCTTGTACCAGGTGCATCGCTTCTGCCAGGTAGGGAGCGAGCACACGGTTGACCACAAAACCTGGTGAACTTGCGCACAGCAGCGGGGTTTTTCCGATCCCCTTGACAAAAGCCAGCCCGGCGTCAACGACGCTTTGCTGTGTGTCATCGCAGCGAATGACTTCAACCAACGGCAGTTTTGCGACCGGATTAAAGAAATGCAATCCGATAAAACGATCAGGTACGTCGAGCACTGTGCGCAACTCTTCCAATCGAATACTCGAGGTATTGGTCGCCAGAATCGCGTCCGCTTTCATGGCACTCTGAAGCGTGCGGTAAAGCGCCTGTTTCGCCTCGAGGTCTTCATAGATCGCTTCGATGATGAGGTCAGCGTCAGCGGCGCCGGCACCATCGATATCTGCCGTAAGTCTGCTACTGGCTTCTGCGCGGTCCTGTTCGTCGCGAAAACGTTTGCTGAACAGTTTTTCCGCGCGCGCCAGCGCCGGATCAATATACTCTTGCGCGCGATCCTGCAATGTGACCTGCAAACCACGTACCGCACACCAGGCGGCGATGTCTCCACCCATTACGCCGGCACCGACCACGTGCACACGTTCAATTCTTGCCGACGCCTTATTGCCTTGTGACTTCAGCCGATTCTGCAGGAAGAAAACACGTACGAGGTTGCGCGACGTGTTGCCAAGCATCAGGTCCGCAAACGAACGCGCCTCGGCTTCGTAGGCTGCCGCGCCTTGGGCACCATATCGAACCCATAAGTCGATTATCGCGTAGGGAGAAGGGTAGTGCGCTTGTCGAACCTGGGCAGAGACGCCACGCCTTAAAATGCGGGCGATGAATGGACGCATGAAAAACAGGTTCAATACTTTGTCGACCAACGGTGCAGTTGCTTTTGCTTTTCCGGAAGCCAGCAATTCCCTTGCGGCCTGTCTCCAGTTGGTGCGGCAATACGATCGAGCAGTCCTAATCGCTTGGCTTTGTCGATGCGGACAGGCTTGCCGGTCAGCATCAACGGCATCGCATTGCGCACACCTGCCATCCGCACTGAGCGAACGGTGCCGCCAAATCCCGGATGCAGGCCAAGTTGAACTTCAGGAAAACCAATCACGGGTCTTTTGTTGTCGAGTGCCAGGCGGTATGTGCAGGCAAGCGCGAGTTCAAATCCGCCACCGAGGCAAAAACCATCGAGTACCGCCACACTCGGACAACGCAGAGATTCCAGCCTGTCAAATAGCTGTTGCCCCAGCCTGATTAGTTCGAACCCCTGTTCGGCAGATTCGATTTGGGTGAATTCGTTTATGTCGGCGCCCATGATGAAGCCATTTTGTTTGCCTGAATAAATGACCAGACCACGTGGCGGATCGGTCTCCAGCTGTGAAAGAATGGCATCGAATTCCTGCAATACGGATGAAGACAAGACATTCGCGTTTCCATCGGCCTTGTCCAGGCAAAGCCAAACGATGCCATCGCTGTCTGTTTCCTGGCGCCAGTGCTTCTTTTCGTTACCCGCCATTTTCGTCATCAATCGATCTCAAAGTCGCAAATTAGTGGCAAGTGGTCGGAGTGGCGTACCTGCGGCATTTCAAAGTGGGTAACTCGAATGCCCTCCTGGTAAAGCACAAAGTCGAGTTCTTTGCGGGGCGATCGACTGGGATACGACGGCAGGCTTTCTGTATTCGCACTGCGCAGGCCCGCTGCGCGCATGAAAAGGTAAATTTCGTTTTCACCCCAGAAGGTGTTGAAATCTCCTGCGACGATAACCGGTTTTTTTGTTTTCTCGATGAGGTCGTAGAGCGTCCTCATTTGCAGGTGCCGGTGTCGATACTTGAGCGAAAGATGTACCAGGAAGACGGAAAACTCGTCCATTTCAAGTTCGATAATCAGGCGTTTGACGCCGGTATCAAAATAATGAAACGTTTCGCCATGTACCCGTGTGCCGCGAGAAACGCGTTTCCCTGTTTGCGAATGATCGGCAGCATCTGGTTGATTGAGTTCGCTCCGTATTTAATTTCGTAAGACGAATTCATGCCCAGTTCGGCCGCAATGGTTTCGGCCTGGTTGATCTTTCTGCTGCGAATCGAGCCGGTATCCACTTCGATCAGACCAACAATGTCAGGGTCCTTGGATTTGATGAATTTCGTGATATCCGGAAGGACATTCTGATTGCCAAGCAGGTATCCGGCGCCGGGCAGGGGCATATGCATCGATGCCCCGGCACCAACGGCATAGCGGATGTTGTACAGTAGTAGTCTCATAATCGGGGGCTACGATACACTAGTCGCTCGAGCAGCACCCGGAGGACGGCAAGCTGGCTCACTATTTGCTGCATTTCCGAAATTGGCCTGCCGGAGTACTATAATTGCCTCGGATATTAGACGGAGAATAATGTGTCGGAGAGTGACCCGATCAAATTGTATGTAACGCATTCGTTCCAGCAAAGCGTCGACTATCTGCGTGTATTCGAGTTTCTCGAGAGCATGGAGAGTTTTTTCTATATCAACTGCAGCAAGCCGGAAACCATTCCCTCGGGCGGTGGCATGGAGGCGATAAAAGAATCTCTTATCGAGCAAATTAAGGAGTGTGAGGCCGTCATTGTTCTGGCTTCCCAATACATCGATGAAAACGATCTCACGCGTTTTCAGATGGACGTTGCGGAAGCAAATGAGAAGCCAATGATCGGAATCCGGCCCTTTGGCGGGGTGGTCAAATCGCCCCAGGAATTGATTGATAGGGTGAGCGAGCATATCGAATGGAAAGAACGGGAAATTGCCGATTCGCTCAGCAGGCAGGCACGACTGACCGATACAGCCCGTTGGGAAACTATTGAGTTTACCCTTGATTAACAAGGACTTGCCAAATGACGAACAGTGAATTCCTGGTTATTGCCCACCGCGGTGCGTCCGGCTACCTGCCAGAGCATACGCTTGAAGCCAAGGCCTATGCGCATGCACTGGGCGCCGACTACATCGAACAGGATGTCGTTGCAACGCGCGATAACGAACTGATCGTAATGCACGATATTCATCTTGACCGGGTCACCAACGTCGCTGAACGTTTTCCGGATCGCCATCGCGAGGACAATCGTTTCTATGCCCGCGATTTTGATCTTGTCGAAATTCAGACGCTCATCGCGCACGAACGACGCGCGGACGACGGCATCGAGGCAGTGTTTCCGAATCGATTTCCAACCGGCATTGGCGAGTTTCGGGTGCCGACATTGAGGCAGGAGATTCGATTTATCCAGGGAATGAACAAAGCGACGGGCAGGGAAGTCGGTATTTATCCCGAGATAAAACGACCGGCGTGGCATCGAAATGAAGGCTTCGATATCAGCAGGCATGTTATTCAATTGCTGGATGATCTCGGTTACCGGTCCAGGAACGACCTTGTGTACCTGCAATGTTTTGATGCGGAGGAGGTGAGGCGAATTCGTCACGAACTGGGCTGCCAGTTGAAGATGATTCAGCTGATCGGTGACAACAGTTGGGGTGAATCTGATACTGATTACGATCAGCTGAGGACTGCAGAGAGCCTGGCTGAACTTGCAAAAACCGTCGACGGGATTGGGCCCTCAATTATGCACCTCGTGACCTTAAACGAGATCGATGGGCAGCCAGTGTCCCTCGGCCTGGTGAGCGCCGCTCATGCGGTTGGCCTGAAGGTGCATCCATATACGTTCAGAGCGGATCAGCTGATGCCCGGATTCGATTCCCTTCCTGAAATGGTGGCATGGTTTAGAGAGAAGCTGGGTATCGATGGCATGTTTACCGATTTTCCGGATTTGACATGACGTTGTCACTGACACTTCCTGACTTATGATGAGTGACATTAAGAACAACGTGTAACACATTGATTATAAAAATATATTTCCTTCATGATTGATTGATCACGCGCCCCTCAACATGCTTGCCGCCTGGATTCGGCACTGATAGTGAGAACCCCGACCTTTTCTCACAGGTAAAAGCGCATAATCTAGACGACTGCGAGCATTGCTAAGGATCTGGCTATGTTTATGGACACACCTGAAACACTGATATTTGTTGCGGCGGGCGCTTTCTTGCTGGGCTGGCTCGTGGGCAAAATCGGTGCTTATATCGGGTCTCGCGTTTCTGCTCGCAAACGTGACCCTCGTGATGACCGTATCCGCAACCTGGATGCCGAATTGCGTATCGCACAGACAAATGCAGAGACGTCTGGCGTGAATATTGAACGACTAAAGGCGGAACTGGAGGAGAAACAAGAGCATGCGGAACGAGCTGATTCAGTTATCGTCCAGCAGCATCAGAAAATCGACAAACTGCGTCGTGACCTGAAAGAATCTGTCCTTAAGACTCGTGAACTTCGAGCCGAACTGGCCAATCGAGCGACGGAAAACGTCAAATCCGAAGTGAAACTGCGTGAGGTCGAAACCGAGCTATCCATCGCCCACGCATCAACTGACATGATCGCGACCGGAGTACTCGACTATTCACTGGCACCTGACTCACCCATGGAGAATCCGCAAGAAGGAGCACCAAAAGTTAATAAAACAGCATCCTGAGTCAATAGCCGCCCAATTGACATTTCAACGACAGAGTCCCACCCGT
>QIHS01000290.1 GCA_003229095.1 Woeseia sp.
GATGATCAGGTCGGCATTGTGCAACTCACCTTGCAAATCGGCTCTAGCGGCATCGCCTGTGCGGATCTCAAAAGCAGCGCCGGTTTCTGTCCGATATGCGGCAAGAATTTCCTGAAGACCCACCGGGCTGCGCTGCGCATAGAGGACGATGGGTCCAGACTCCTTCGTAACGGCCGCCGGCTCTGGAACCGCTACACCTGTTTTCGGTTCGCATGCAACGACCACGGTCATCATGGCAATAATCGGCAACAGGCCTTTGTGAGTTCGGTAATTGCTCAATTTCGTGTCTCCAGATAATCGCGACCTTTCTGCATAAGATCGACAAAGCCGGCCTCGTCTCCGGACGCCACAAGATCGCGGATGCGTGCGGCAGAATCGCACAATGCGTCGAGCGGATTCAGTCCAAAGTCGTTGAGATGCTGTATTTCGAAATACATGTGTGGGTTGTCATGTGCTACCGCACCGGAGACCAAAAGCTGAGCGTCAAAAGTTGTCGACGATAAATTGGCGAGTTTTGGCGCCGCTTCTCCGCTCTCCGCAAGTGCTGTAAAAAATGCGATGTTCAACGCGTGCGACAAACCGAGAACGTATGCAATCAGCCGGTCATGATCGTCAATACTCATGTCCAGTTCTTCCACCATCGTTTCGGCGAATAGCTGCTTTGCATCGATCGTTGCCGCTGGGCATCCAGCGTCGACAAAAATGAGGTGGCGTCCAGACAGAAGCTCCGTTTCCGGCCCGAACATCGGATGGATTGATGCCACCCGGCAGCCTGCCGACATCAGCGCGTTTATGCCTTTTTTTAGTGGCGACTTGAGTGAGCCAACATCGAAAATAAGTCCGGCGGGTTTTACCTCGGCCAGGTCAATCAGGATTTGTCCGGATATGGCCATGGGCGTTGCCACAACAATGACGTCGTAGTCAGTTCCGGCCTGGCGCCAGTCTTTGCATTTGCCCGGTCCCGGGGTCACGCCGGTATCGGCGATGACTGTCAGAAAACCCTGCGAACTGAAAAAATTAACGAACCAGCCACCCATTTTTCCCGCGCCACCGATAATCAGCGCACGACGTCCGTCTCCCCTGCCCTCAGCCACAACGCGACTGCGTTCCTGGTGCGTAAGTGAAGCTTTGATAAGCGTGGTCATGATTTCATCTGCAACGTTCGGATCGACACCTAAAGATGCCGCCCGCTCCCGCGCCAGCTCAAGAACGTCTTTTTCCCTTTCGTAGTCGCGTGTTGCACGACCCGCTGAGCGCTTGGTCGAGCCAATTTCACCAACCACTCGTTGACGATCTGCAATCAGCTCTACGATTTGCCGATCAATGTCCGACAAGTTTTTTCGAAGTTCTTCAAGACTCATGATTCAATGTGCTCTGTTTCCCGGCCTGCATATTGCACCAGTTTGCCGTACCTTGTAACGCAGACCGGAATTGAACGCCAAGACTATTCACGCTGTGTCCCTGAACCTCTACCGTCCCCACAGCAATCGTGAGAATATGCGGGCCAGCAGTCGTCGTAAACCACAAGGATAACAACATGAAAACGCGTGCCGCAGTTGCCTGGGAAGCTGGCAAACCACTGGAAATTGAAGAAATTGATATCGATGGCCCGCAACCCGGTGAAGTATTGCTGCGCAATGTTGCAACCGGCGTCTGCCACACGGATGCGTTTACCATGTCTGGCGAAGACCCGGAGGGAATCTTCCCGGCCGTGCTGGGACACGAAGGTGGTGCGATCGTTGAGGAAATCGGCGCCGGCGTAAGTTCCGTCAAAGTCGGCGACCAGGTCATTCCGCTCTATACGCCCGAATGCGGCGAATGCAACTTCTGCACATCGGGAAAAACCAATCTGTGCCAGGCGATCAGAATGACCCAGGGCCAGGGACTGATGCCCGATGGCACGTCCCGGTTTTCAAAAAATGGCAAACAGATTTTTCACTATATGGGCACTTCCACGTTCAGCGAGTACACGGTGTTGCCAGAGATTGCAGTTGCCAAAATCAGTGACAATGCACCGCTGGAAAAAGTCTGTTTGCTGGGCTGCGGCATCACGACCGGCATTGGCGCAGTTCTCAATACTGCAAAAGTAGAGGCCGGCGCGACGGTTGCCGTCTTTGGTTTAGGCGGCGTTGGTTTGAGCGCAATACAAGGCGCAATGATGGCGAAAGCCAGCCGAATCATTGCTGTCGACATCAATCCGAGCAAGTTTGAGCTCGCCATGCAAATGGGCGCGACGGACACCGTCAACCCAAAAGATCACAGCGTCCCGATTCAGGAAGTCATCGTCGAAATGACCGACGGTGGTGTGGACTATTCATTCGAATGTATTGGCAATGTCAACCTGATGCGTGCCGCGCTGGAATGTTGTCACAAAGGATGGGGAGAATCAGTCATTGTTGGCGTCGCCGGCGCCGGGCAGGAAATCAGTACCCGCCCGTTTCAACTGGTGACGGGACGCGTCTGGCGTGGCACAGCGTTTGGCGGTTGCAAGGGCCGCTCACAGTTACCGGGCATGGTTGAGCAATATATGGATGGTGATATTAAAGTTGATGAGTTCATCACGCATACGATGGGCCTCGAAGACATCAACAAAGCATTTGACCTGATGCACGAAGGAAAAAGCATTCGAACCGTCATTCACTTCTGAGCTGATTGCTCTTCAACCGCGCAATATTCAGAAACGATGCAGACCGCAGTGGCCACAACTGCCAATAAAATAGCCGTCGCGACGACATCTCAAATTTCAGCAGATGCGGCCGCTGAAGTCGCCGACCTCGGCGGCAATGCAGTCGACTGTGGCATTGCCGCCGCCATGTGCTCGATCAATACGCAACCCGGCGTTTGCGCGCTGGCGGGTGGTGCCTTCCTGACCATATGGGTACCAGGTCTGCAAGCAGTCACAATAGATGGCAACGTTGCGGTTCCTGGCGCTGGATTGCCTGCCGGCAAGCAAGCGACGGCAGACAGCGTTCAATTGGACTACGGCGGCGGTGTGAAAACACTTGTTGGCGCATCCTCTGTGGCCGTTCCGGGGACGCTGGCGGCGCTCTACCTGGCTTCGCAAACCTATGGCAGCTTAGCCTGGAAACAATTACTGGCTCCGAGCATTCGAGCCGCCCGCGACGGATTCCCGCTCGCCGACACATGTCGTTATTACCTTGAATACTCCGGCGACGTTATTTTTGGTCGCAGTGACGATGGGCATTGTGCGTTGCACGA
>QIHS01000136.1 GCA_003229095.1 Woeseia sp.
CGTTGCCTTGTCGATGCCGCGCTTGAGATCCATCGGGTTCATGCCGGCCGCAACTGACTTTAAGCCTTCACGAAGCACCGCTTGCGCGAGAATCGTGGCAGTCGTCGTGCCGTCACCGGCGATATCAGACGTCTGGGAAGCAACTTCCTTGACCATCTGTGCGCCCATATTTTCGAACTTGTCGGCGAGCTCGATTTCTTTGGCAACAGACACGCCGTCTTTTGTGACGGTTGGTGCACCAAAGCTCTTGTCGAGCACAACATTGCGACCTTTGGGACCCAGGGTCACCTTTACCGCGTTAGCCAGGATGTTTACACCTGCAAACATCTTCTGGCGCGCGTCGTCGCCGAAACGAATTTCTTTAGCAGCCATTTTGTTTCTATCCTCTTAGCTTGAATTCAATTAAAAAGCGTACGGTGTCGACGTTCAGCCTTCGATTACGGCCATAATGTCGTCTTCTTTCATCACCAAAAGCTCTTCGCCATCAACTTTGACCTCGGTGCCTGAATACTTTCCAAACAGCACCTGGTCGCCGGCCTTCAGGTCCAGGGCACGGGTCTCACCGTTATCCAGAATCTTGCCATTGCCTACAGCGATAACTTCACCTTTGATCGGCTTCTCGGCCGCGGCATCAGGGATCACAATTCCACCGGGGGAAGTGCGCTCTTCTTCCATGCGCCGTACAATGACTCGATCATGAAGCGGACGAATCTTCATCGATTACAACTCCTCTAAATATTTGATTATTAACCGTTTTTACGGATTATTAGCCACCGCCTGTTAGCACTCGGCGCTGGGGAGTGCCAATGATAGGGTCCGCGCCGCAAAATTCAAGTTTTTCGGCGAAAATCTGCGCTCTGGTTCAATGACTTGGGTCGGCGCTATCGGTATGCTCTGCACCCTTTGTCGTGAATTGTTCAGCAAATCCGTAACAACCAGCGACGCCAACAGGTCAATTCACTGCAACCCCCTGCGCTAGTCTCACTTATGAAAACAACTCGGAAATCCGGCCTTATTACATTCCTTTTCTCGCTGGCAATGGTCAGTCAGCTCGCTGTTGCCCAAAATCAGGACATTCTGCATCCGGAGGCAGCCTTCCGCTATGCGGTTGCCGACACCGGCGACGCAATTGAAATCGATTGGGTCGTCGAAGACGGCTACTACCTCTATCGCAACAAGATGTCGTATGAAAGCGGCTCTGACGCCATCGTGTTCGGCGACTACGATTTGCCGGAAGGCGAACATCACGAAGACGAGTTCTTCGGTGTCCAGCAGGTCTACCGAAAGCGCTTTTATGTCAGCATTCCCTACTCGGTCTACGGCAACGCGCCGGCGTCATTTGAGCTCACTATCAAATCGCAGGGCTGTGCGGATATGGGCCTTTGTTACCCGCCGCAAAGCTGGACAGAAACTGTCCAGCTGATATCCATGGGCGAAAAGACCGGCAAAATCGAATTGGGCACTACTGGCAGCACATCAGGCCTTTTCGGCGGCGCCAACAGCGACTTCCTGCCGGTTGACGAAGCATTTGAACCTGTCCTGATGGCGATCGATGGCAACAATGTGGAAGTCGGCTTCCGCATCGCCGACGGCTATTACCTCTACAAGGACAAGACTTCCGCAACAGTGAAGTCCGACGCCGCACAGGCGGGCCTGCTCGAATTGCCCACCGGCGAGCTCAAGACTGACGAGTTTTTTGGCGAGATGGAAGTGTATTACGGCGATGTGTTCGGCAAACTGCCCATCGCCCGCGCGACCCCCGATGCAATGGACATCGACATCGAACTCAATTTCCAGGGCTGCGCCGATGGTGGCATTTGTTATCCGCCAACGACTCGCCTGATCACTGTATCGCTACCCCAGGCCACGACGGTGACAACACTGTCGGCTATCGCGACAACTGCCGCGACTGCGCCCGTCGTATCCGAACAGGGACGGCTGGCAAGTATCATCACCGGCTCCAGCCTGGGCTGGGTCGTCGTTACTTTCTTCGGCCTGGGTCTGTTGCTCGCTTTCACGCCGTGTGTACTGCCAATGATCCCCATTCTCTCGGGCATCATTGCAGGAGAAGGTGACAAGATCAGCCCGATGCGCGGCTTTTCACTGGCGCTGAGCTATGTGATGGGAATGGCACTGGTTTATACAGCAGCGGGCGTTGCCGCCGCCGCGGCCGGTTTGCAATTGCAAGCAATCTTCAATCAGCCATGGGTGCTGGCCGTATTCTCAAGTCTGTTCATCGTGCTTGCGCTTGGCATGTTTGGCATGTTCGATCTGCAAATGCCCTCGTCCATCCAGACCCGACTGGCCTCAATTGGCGGTGGCCAGAAAAGTGGCACAGCTATTAGCGCATTTGTGATGGGTGCAATATCGTCGCTGGTCGTCACCGCCTGCGTGGCTCCGGCGCTCATTGCGACCCTGACTGTGATGGCGCAAACGGGCGATATGGTTCGTGGCGGCAGCGCATTGTTCGCGATGAGCTTAGGCATGGGTGCGCCGTTATTGCTGGTCGGTGCGGCGCAGGGCAAGTTGTTGCCGAAAGCCGGCGCATGGATGGTTGCCGTCAAGAATATCTTTGGTTACATGATGCTGGGCATGGCCATCTGGATGATGTCGCGCGTGCTGCCCGGCGAAGTTACTTTGGCACTTTGGGGCGTACTGATCTTCATGGCTGGCGTCAGCTTAGGCGGCCTGACAACCTTATCGCCGGAAGCTGTCGGTGTGCGAAAACTGGGCAAGGGATTCGGCCTGCTGGCTGTTATTTACGGTGCCGTGTTGCTGGTTGGATCACTGGCCGGCAGCAACAGCATGTTAAGGCCGCTTGCAGCGCTTAACACCGGCGGCGGCGGTGCTTACGTCGAAGAACATCGGGGACTGGACTTTCAACGCGTGAAAACGACGGCTGACCTGGACGCCGCCGTGGCGCGTGCCGCGGCCAGCGGCAAGTCCGCCATGCTCGACTTCTATGCGGACTGGTGCGTATCCTGTATACAGATGGAGGAATACACCTTCACCGATGCCGATGTGCAACGTGCCTTATCAAATACGGTCGTTTTACAGGCTGATGTCACCGCTAACGACGAAGAGGACCAGGAACTGCTGAAACGCTTTGGCGTCTTCGGTCCACCCACCATCATCTTTTTCGGCGAGGACGGCATGCAACGTAACGGTTACGAAATTGTTGGCTTCATGAAAGCCGAGGACTTCGCGCAACATGTCAG
>QIHS01000046.1 GCA_003229095.1 Woeseia sp.
ACGGACAAGGGCAGGGATGGATAGTCTACGAAGCCGATAGCGAACATTACCCAACCGTTACAGGCGGCAAGGCGATTGTCTTGTACCTGCTTCCGGACGGACAAATTGATTTCAGTCGGTCCGCACCCTGATTCACCCCTGCTGATGTCTGAACGAAATCCGAAAAGCTCGATCGTTGTCCGTTTGGCAGGCGATTCTGGTGACGGTGTTCAGGTCATGGGATCGCAATTTACGACCTCGACCGCGTTGAGCGACACAGACTTCGCGACCTTCCCTGATTTTCCGGCTGAAATCCGCGCACCGGTCGGCACGACATTCGGCGTTTCCGCATACCAGCTAAATATTGGAGCAAACCCGATCACAACGGCAGGTGACTCGCCGGATGTGTTGGTTGCATTTAATCCGGCAGCATTGAAGGTCAGCTTGCCGTTGTTGAAGGACGGTGCGTTGGTGATCGTCAACAATGACAGTTTTACCTCACGCAATCTTATCAAAGCGGGCTATTCGGACGACCCGCGCGACAACGGCGAACTTGACAGCTACCAGGTTGTAAACATTGATATCGCGCGACTGAATCTTGAGGCCGTAAAACCATTTGGACTGTCGAAGAGCGACGGAAGTCGTTGCAAGAATTTCTGGGCGCTCGGGCTGCTCATGTGGATGTTCGACCGTGATCTGGCGCCTACAGAAAACTGGATCCGACGGAAGTTTGCGAAGAAAGAGGTCGTGCGGGATGCCAACCTGAAAGCGCTGCGTGCAGGTCATGCTTATGCTGAAACGGCTGAACTATCCGAGGCAATTCCGCGCTACCAGGTTGAAACGGCGGCTTTGCCGGCAGGCGATTACCGGGGCGTTACCGGTGCCGAGGCGCTGTCACTGGGTCTCGCTGCTGCGGGAGAGCTCGCCGATAAATCTGTACTTTTTTGTTCCTACCCGATCACACCCGCCTCACCTCTGTTGCACCATCTGGCGCGTTTCGGTGACCTGGGTGTTGGAACGTTTCAGGCTGAAGACGAGATCGCAGCGATTTGTGCGGCGATTGGTGCGTCGTTTGGTGGTGTCATTGGCATTACCTCCAGCTCGGGTCCTGGAATTGCACTCAAGACCGAGGCGATAGGACTCGCAGTGAATGCCGAGCTGCCGCTTGTCATCGTTAACTCACAACGCGGCGGTCCGTCGACAGGCCTGCCAACCAAGACAGAGCAATCCGATCTCTACCAGGCAGTTTATGGTCGCAACGGCGACACGCCGATTCCGGTCATTGCTGCGCGTTCTCCCGGCGATTGTTTTTTCGCAGCGATAGAAGCGGTTCGAATCGCACTTCGACACATGACGCCGGTCATGTTGCTGAGCGACGGTTATTTGTCCAACGCCGCCGAGCCGTGGAAAATTCCGGACATCAAAAATATCGAGCCGATCAGTATCAATGCTACATTCGAAACCGACGCTGCTCAGCACGCGCAGAGTCTTGTTTTCAGGCGCGATCCGGACACGCTGGGGCGGCCGTGGATAAGCCCGGGAACGCCGGACCTGATGCATGTTTTGGGTGGGCTTGAAAAGGACTATGACACCGGTGCGATTTCTTACGAGGCAGACAATCACCAGCGTATGACGGACATGCGCGCTGCGAAAGTGGCTGCAGTTGAACGTTTTATTCCACCACAATCAGTGGAACTTGGATCAGCGCAGGGAGATATCCTGATAATTGGCTGGGGCTCCACCTACGGCCCGATTTTTCAGGCTGTAAAGCAAATTCGGCAAAGCAATCCTTCTGTCAGTTTTACCCACCTGCGCCACCTCAATCCGTTACCCGGAAATCTGGCCGAGTTGCTGGGGGGGTTCAGACAAGTACTGGTTCCGGAAATGAACATGGGTCAGTTGTCGACCGTACTGCGCGACAAACTCGGAGTGGATCCAGTGTCGTTTTGCAAAGTCAGCGGGCAGCCTTTCCTGATATCAGAACTGGTCGAGAAGGTCATGACGATGCTGCCGGTCGTTGCGCTTGCTTCTAACGACCCTGTAGCAAAAGGACACACCTGATGGCGGCCGCCTTGTCCGCAAAAGATTTCACCACAGCGCAGGAAGTGCGTTGGTGTCCGGGGTGTGGCGATTACGCGATCCTGAAAACCCTTACCGGCGTCCTCGCTGAAGTTGGTGCCAAAAAGGAAACGACTGCGTTCGTTTCCGGCATTGGCTGTTCGTCGCGATTTCCGTTCTATGTGGACACGTACGGGTTCCACACCATTCATGGTCGCGCGCCGGCTGTCGCGACCGGGTTGAAGCTTGCCAACCCCGAACTGGATGTCTGGGTGGTCACCGGAGATGGCGACGGGCTGTCGATAGGGGGCAATCACCTGTTGCACGCGCTACGCCGTAACGTCGGTCTGAAGATTCTTTTGTTTAACAATGAAATCTACGGATTGACGAAGGGTCAGTACTCGCCAACTTCCAGGCCGGGAACACGATCTCCGTCCAGTCCGGCGGGGTCTTTTGAGAAGCCGCTGTCACCGGGAACATTTGCGCTGGGCGCGGGTGCAACATTTTTTGCCCGTGCAATCGATACGGACAAAGCGGGTCTGGGAGAAGTATTGAAAGCGGTACATGCATTCGATGGAACCGCATTTACAGAAATTTTCCAGAATTGCATCGTCTATAACGAAGATGTATTTGCGGACTTTGCCGATCGCAAGAATGCGGCCGACATGCAACTACGATTGCAACATGGCGAACCGATGTTGTTCGGCGCCAATAAGGACAAAGGCATTCGTTTCAACGCAGATACCTTCGCGCTGGAGGTGATCGATGCTGAAGCCGAGCCGGATCAGGTTTTAAATCACGACGAAACGAACAAGGTGGTTGCAGGACTATTGGTCGAGCTTACCGCGCCGGTTGCATTGGGTGTTGTTTACAGGCGGCCCGATGAGAGTTTCGAGAAGTCCTGGTATGCAGCACGTAAGAACGGATTGCAGAGAACCCGCTCCGTAGCCGATGCGCTGCGCGGTACGAACACGTGGAAGGTGAGCTGAAATGGCGAAAGGCAATGGCAGTAATGGTATCGATAGTGGAATTCCGGAAGGAATGACAGCGGCGGTACTGGATATCAACGACCAGGCGTACCCGGTTGTTTTCCCAACGCACCACACGCTGCTCGAGGTTTTGCGCGAGGAGTGCAAGCTCCCGGGTACCAAGCACGGCTGCGAGCTGGGTGAATGTGGCGACCGGTAATGTCGTGCCTGCAGATAACAAGTGACGCGGTCGGCAAGCCAATCCGTACAGTTGAAGGTATGCAGAACGGCAATGACCTGCATCCCCTGCAGGAGACTTTTGCGCACAGTGCGGCTATTGCACACCCGGCATTCTCATGGTGGCAGAAGCGTTGCTTGCCAGGGAACCAGAGCCCGATGACGAGCAAATTGCAGAAGCCCTGTCGGGCAACATCTGCCGTTGTACCGGATATAAACGAATCATCGAGGCGATCAAATGGGCGGCCGCGATACAGAGAGGCGACGACTGGCGTCCCGATGAGTCGCTCTTTATGGGTCACCGGATCCCGGAAGGAACTTAAAGATATGGTCAAAGCACGATCAGAACCTGCCGTTGAATTCGCAGACGACAAGAGAGAAGAATTCAACATTATCGGCACACCGTTCCGCCGCGTGGACGGTCGTGCAAAAGTAACCGGCCAGACGCGATTTGCCGACGACGTTGAATTTCCGCGCACGGTTTTCGTCAAGCTCGTGCGCAGTACCGTGCCACACGCCCGCATAAAAAGTATTGACCTTTCAGCAGCCCTTGCGATGGAGGGTGTGGTAGGTACGCTGGTCGGCAAAGAAATGCCGAACAAATTTGGCATCATGCCGGTATCTGAAGATGAACACGCGCTGGCAGTGGATACGGTGCGCTTCGTTGGTGACCCGTTGGTGGCGATTGCAGCAGTGTCAGAGGATGTCGCACACGCAGCCACGTTGGCCGTCAAAGTCGACTATGAAATGCTGCCGACAATTTCAAGTGTTGAAGAAGCGCTCGCCACCCCTGAGCCGCAGATTCACGATCACGCCGACGATGGCAACATGCACAAGAAAGTTTCGCTCAAATTCGGCGACGTCGAAGGCGGTATGCAAGCGGCAGA
>QIHS01000368.1 GCA_003229095.1 Woeseia sp.
GCCACACCGAAGGCCACGAGATCGGCCATGGAGTCGAATTCAGCGCCGAAATCTGAGGTGGCATTCAACAGCCGCGCCGCGACACCGTCGACCACATCAAGCAGACCACACCAGACGATCATCCAGCCAGCGAGTTCCAGGTTGCCCAACTGACCCGTCACGATCGAACCTACGCCGAGCAGCAAGCTCATCGCCGTGAAACTGTTGGGAATGGTGTAGCGCAATTTGCCCATGCGGACGCCTGTTTTTATTCTTGTCAGTGCCAGACCTTATTCTGCATGGCAGCGGCTGATTCCGCCAGCCTGACCTAGCCAGATCAGCGGCGCGTTCTGCCGCCCGTGACCCCCAGCGGCCCCCTCGGGATAACGAGCTGCATTGGAATTCCGTCACGAACAAAATCGACAACGACACTTTGGCCCGCGTCTCCCTGCATCATTGCGCGGTTGATGTCTGTCATGCTGAACACCCGTGCACCGGCATAGCGCATGATTTCATCACCCGGTCGCAGACCGGCGAATTGTGCCGGTGAGCTACTGATAACGCTGGAAATCGCAACACTGATCGACCGCTGGTTGGCGGTCAGATATTGCTCATAACCGTCATCGCCCAGTTCCTGGCGTAGTATGTCGCTCTGTGAGGCCTGTTGGCGATAGAAATCGGTCATGTCACCGTTTCGTCCTGCCTCGTAACGTGCCTGCAGCGATTCCATTTGAATCTCTTGCTCCCGCTGCACGATCCAGGTGGCCAAACCAGGGTCGAGACCCGCTTTGACCATGTGATCAATGCGACCCTCTGGCGAGTAGCGCCGGGTCATTAATTCGCGCTGCTCGGCTGAGGTCATCGAAGTCCTTTCATCGGAATTGTGCGACGAACGATTGTCGATCTCGGATAACGCAGTCGATTGCAGGCTATCCAGTGTTTCGGTGAGATACCAAACCTCTTCTTGCAGAAACTGACGGGCGATACGCTCGTCGCTAACGGCGCGCTCCAACACAGCAAGCCGTTCGGCGTCCGGAAGGATCGCGCTTGATGAACTGCCCAACCCTGAAATCGATTGCGGGTTTGCGGGCGAATAGACCCAGGTCGCGACCGCGAATGCCGCTGATGAACTCAGTATCACTGCCAGAACGATCGTTTTCACCGGCCTGCTCCCAGTGTGCTGGCCAAATTAGTTGGATTGTGGGGTCTGCGTGGAGTTCCAATATTCTGCCAGCACCCGATCGGAACAGGAACTTGCGTTTGGAGAAATCTCAATTCAGGACATCCACAATTCGCACGATTCGGCAGGCTATGCATTACCACATCTACTACTTGAAACCAGGCTGCCTGGTCAATACTGGCACCACCTCGCTCCTGAGCCGCCACTCGCTGCCACTCACTACCAATCGGCGACAACGATGCTATAGAATCTCCTGCCCGGTTGTAGTTACCGCCCCTCGGAATAGTATGGGATCAATAGAAAATGACCTGGCGCAGATATCGCATGCTTCCTGTGGCGGATCAATGAAAGGACCTAGACAAGAATGATCAGGAAATTGACGCGCCGGGAGGCGCTGATCGGCGTCTCGTCCACTTTGCTTCTGCCAGCGGCTTGTAGTGACAACGGCGACGCGCCTGATGCAGCCTACTTGCACGGTGTTGCCAGCGGTGATCCGGATTCTACGAGTGTTGTCATCTGGACCCGAGTCAGTAACACAGATGGCCAGACCGCTGTTGGGTGGCGTGTCGCGGCCGATGAAAACTTTCAAAACAATGTCGTTCGCGGCGAATACAGGACGGATGCAAGCCGCGACTACACAGTCAACGTCGTCGTCGACAACCTGAATCCCGGGCAGGAATACTTCTATCAGTTTGAGGTTGAGGGCATTCGATCCCCGGTTGGCCGGACAAAGACGCTGCCCGTGGGTCATGTTGACCGGCTGGTGATGGCCATCGCCACCTGCTCGAACTATGCATTTGGATATTTCAACGCCTATGAAGTTATCGCGAATGATCCAAGCATTGATCTGGTTCTGCACCTGGGTGATTACATCTATGAGCACGGGCCAGATGGCTATGGTGGGGAAACCGGTCAACGCATCGGGCGTAACCACGAGCCGCCACGCGAAACGCTGACACTGGCCGACTACCGGCAACGCCACGCACAATACAAAACCGATTTGAACTCAATGGCGATGCATGCACGACATCCGTTGATTGTGATCTGGGATGACCATGAGTCCGCGAACAATCCCTGGATGGGCGGCGCAAGTAATCACCAGGATGATGAAGGGGATTGGGAAACGCGGCGTGCGGAATCATTGCAGGCCTTCTACGAGTGGTTGCCCATTCGTGATCCGCATAACGGCGGCACGCGCGAAGAATACTGGCGACATTACCAGTTTGGTGACCTTGCGAGCCTGATCACGCTGGAAAGTCGGCATACTGCTCGCAGCAAACAGATCGACATCGATGATTACCTGGACGACATTAAAAGCGGGGCCGACGCGCAGGAATTCATCAATACGATTGTCGGCGCACCGGATCGAGACCTGTTGTCCAGCAAAATGAAGCAATTCCTCGCAGACGAACTTGCCGAGTCCGTCCACGCGAATCGCCGCTGGCGCATCATCGGTAGTGCGTCCGTGATGGCGAGACGCACTGCGCCAAATTTGAATGACCCATTCTTTGCAGCGCAAGAGAACGATCTCACTGATGACGGAAAGCAAACGCTTGAGGGTCTGACACAGCTCGGCAACCTGGGGCTGCCCGCCGACCTGGACTCATGGAACGGCTACCCTGCGGCTCTCGACAGCTTCTACCAAATCAGCAAGGATGCAGGTGCGCACGATTTGCTGGTGCTCTCAGGCGATAGTCACAGTTCCTGGCAAAACGTGTTGTACGATGCCGCCGGCGAGTCGATGGGTGTCGAACTGGGCTCAACCGGCATCTCCTCGCCGCGGTCACTGCTGAAACTGGGGCAGGAAGGACTCAAAAGATTCGACGAACTGAATGCTGCAAACAACAGGGAAGTGGTATGGACGGAGGGGCGGTATCGTGGATTTATTCGCCTGGAGATTAATCACGACCGTGCACGCGCTGATTTTGTGACTGTCAGCAACGTCGAATCGCGGAACTACAGCACGCAAATCGTGCGTTCGGTGGACATTGAAAGCCGCGACGGCACCCTGCAATATGTGTGATTACGTGAGCGTTATCAAGGGGGGTCAGTGTAAGAACGTCTTAGTTCTTATCTTGATCCCGCAATAGGTACTCTTTTAAGCTGCCGTTGGCCGGTCACGTGCTCGACTTCTTGCCGAAGTTCATCGCTTTCAAATACCAAGCCCGTGTTTAAGGCCCGCCATGTGGCCACTTACTATCATTTCGCTATTTCTAGCGTCGAAATATACAAAGGCAGTTTCAATTGCGTAGCGCTTTAACTGGCGCAGGTCGCACCCGCCCAGGTCAGCAACAATATCTGGCTCGTTAGCTTCATGCAGTACGATCTCGGCTACTTCGATCACGAAACCTACAGACTCGAACCCATCGAAAACCCTTTTGCCGCTAAAGTGTTACCTATGTCTCCAGCCAGTATAATCTGTAACCCATGTCCCCGGTTCGGGCCAAATTGCAAATCAGCGTCGAAAATTGACCCATGTTGGTACCAAGAACCAACAACTTACAAGCGAATCGGTGCCGAAACCGGGTCAAGTTTGCGAGCCGATCTACACTTTTGCCGAAAAATTGGCGCCCCAACACCGCCGTATTCCAACAATATGCGCTGCTCCCTCAAATGATATTCTTGGATATGGATTGCAGGAGTACCGTTTGAGACACGACCGACCGAAGTTTTACCGTGGCGGACAATCGGCTCGCCGCGGCAACACGCACGAAGCTGGATTCGGACTGATAGTTGTCAGTTTCTGTTTGCTTAGCACGGCTAACACGCTGACGGCAGTGTTGCGTATTCCCAGTTGCCATGCACACCACAAAAGCCCGCAGAATCGGAGAAAACCGAGCCTGATGCGAAAGGTGAGAGCGCAATTCCAATATCCGAAAAAAAAGAGCTGTCTACAGACGAAGTCCCAATAGAAGAGCCCGAATTGGAAACCAGTATATCAACGTGCAAGAAGCACTATCGTGACGCGATCGATGCCATCGACGCCGAAATTGGCCGCGAGTTCTCGCCTGACAAAGCTGAACAATACAAACAGCGATTATTATTGTTGACCCGCAAGCTTAGGCAATGCTGAACAACTATCTAGCATTGAGTTTCCCAAAACCTAGTGAATCTTAATTATTGGTTCATTCTTGGACG
>QIHS01000193.1 GCA_003229095.1 Woeseia sp.
GCGGTTGCCCCTGATAAGCCGGCAGCTGTGCACAATGCGGCACTGCATCGAACGCATTGCAGCGCTGCCAGGCATATTGCGGACGATGCTCGGCAACCGTCATCACCCCATGAACTGCCTCATGTCCCATGTGGGCCGAGAGACGCTCGGCAAGATGCGTGATCGAAGTGCCACGTTGTTGCCGCTCCTGTTGGCTAAACGGCAAGACACCCGTTTCTGCCGTGAATGTCTGCCCTTCCCCGCCACATAACTGCATCGCGACTACCGGCGCAGGCAGGGCCAAACGATCGAACTTGATTGCGAGCAGATCAGACCAGTGTTTCACAGCCCGGTCTGGCTGCACACAACCCAGAGCCAGATGTGTTGCCGGCACCTGCAGATGAAAAAAAACAAACTCGATATGCTGCACGGCCATTTGCCGATTCAACAGGAAGCGTTCGAGCCGGGTCAGTAACTCCTGGCAAATATTCAACAATAAGGCACTGTCACTCTCTTCTTCGTTCAGGTCGTAGTCAGCGACAAAACGTTCAGGTGCGCGGTAACTGACCCGAGGGTCCGGCATGCTGCCCAGGGCACGGTCAAGATCCAGCAGGCGAGTAGCCCCAAAGCGTTTGGCAAAACCCTGTCTTGGCAGGCGCAACGCATCGCTGATCGATGTCACTCCCATCCCCTGCAGGGATTTCGTGATCGCATCCGGCCAGTTGAGGCAAACAATGGATAAGGGACCCAGCCTGCCAACCAGGTTGCGTGTATCGCGGATACAAATTTTTTGCCCCGCCCGGGCAAACCAGGTCGCTGCAAGCGGGGTGGGCGCGATCGCCACCTCAACCTGAAAACCCTGGCTCACAAGTCCCTTTACGATGCGCTCCCGCAGTGGTTTTATGCCTCCGAACAACTTCAGGCTGCCTGCAATTTCCAGGAGCAACAGTGAAGCGCCATCGACCACCGTAAAAGAGGTGAATTTCTCCGACCATGCAGCCAGGTCTTTCAGAACCGCTGTTTCCTGCCGCGGGTTTCTTTCTCAAGTTGCAAAGCCGGCAACAAAGCCAGTGCCGCATTAACCGTCAACCCTGGCCTGACACCGGCCGCATAGGCCAGGGCATTCGCCAGCAGGATTTTCCGAATGCCTTGCTGGTCTTCGAACACAGCAGCCGCATCCGTTGTGCTGACCACCGCTTCCAGCGGCAGCACTGGCAAAAAAACACATAGCCATAGTTGACGAGAGGGGTTTAGCTTAAACGGCGCTGCAGGTTGGCTGGTGAATGCTGCCGGTGTCAGTGACAGTTGCACCGGTGCATTAAGTTGAGGCTTTTGCCTGTTTTGCTTGTTTTTTAAAGCAGGAGTCGGGGTGGCTTCCCGGGAACGGGCTGAGGGTTTATCCGACATATCCCAAACCTAGCCCGCATAATCTCGCACCACAGCAGGCCTGCCGCCGCGACTTTTCAGAATGCCAAGATCGGTGCCGCTATCGCCTGTCTCAAGCCGAATGCGCAAAGCCGCCGCAGAGGGCTCGGATTGTGCTTTCAACGATCGGAAAGCGATTGCCCAGCTCTGCCCGGCTTCGGCTGCAAGCTGTAAACGGCGGCTGGCGGCGTCATCGAGCGCACTCGACCACAATAGAACGGCTGCACAATTGCCTGAAGCCAGCGCCTGCTCGGCGGCCCACAATGCCTCTTTTGCCTGTTTCGGCCGCACGATCAATACCCGGGAAAGGTTGACACCCCATTGCGTCAACGCGGGTGGATAGGGTTGAAAAGGGGGTGCTATCCAGGCAATCCAGCCGGCTTCCCGGTCATTGCAGGACTGGCTTAAGCATGCCAGCGCCGGCATCAGGAGTTGTAATTCCCCGCTGCCATAGTGGTCCAGCAAAATTTCGGTCAGGGCGTGTTGTGGCCAGCCACCACCAGGCAGGTGCCGGTCAAGTTTCGGGTAACCGCTGGCAAGCCCTTGCCAGCTCGCATTCCCTGCCTGAGACTGCCCTCGCCAGATGCACGGGTTTTTAAGCAGTTTCTCAAGTGCGTCGGACATCTAAATCGCCAAATCAGTGCAGCGGGATGCCATCACGGATAACACCGACAACAACGCCCTCGATGACCATTGACTGTTCTTTCAGGTCAACTTCTATGGGCTCAAACGCTTCGTTCTCAGGCAGCAGCCAGACCACGGAACCGTCCTGCCGGTAACGCTTGACCGTGACTTCATCATCAACACGGGCAACGATAATCTGTCGGCTACGCACTTCGGAGGTTCGGTGTACTGCGACCAGGTCACCATCGAGAATGCCGGCATCTTTCATGCTCATGCCCTGCACCCGCAGGAGATAGTGCGGCTTGGGATTAAAAAACGCCGGGTCAATCCGGTAATGTGTTTCGATATGTTCCTCGGCAAGCATCGGGCTGCCCGCAGCAACCCGACCGACCAGCGGCAAACCCAGTTGCTCGCGCAGAGAATCTTTCAGTTGAATGCCTCGCGAAGCACCCGGTCAGGTCCAGAACGCCCTTTTTCTGCAGTGCACGAAGATGTTCTTCAGCGGCATTGGGAGACTTGAAACCCAGCTCCCTGGCAATGTCAGCACGCGTGGGCGGCATGCCATATTCGTTAATAAAGTCTTGAATTAACTCAAGTATTTCTTTTTGCCTGGGGGTCAGTTGGCGCATTTGAACATGCCTGTATGAATAAACAGTAATGGCATTATATACAGCTCGCTTAATTCGTCAATACCCCGCCTTAACCGCATAGGCACATTGATGAATCATATGGAGAGCATGTCGCTCAAAAACGACAAACACTAAGAAAAACAATGATTTTCGTTGCGGCCAAGAGCGCTTTAGGAAATAATGCGCGGGCAATTTTACAAACAGAGGAAAATTGGACAATGATTAAGAAAGTATTGAAAGTGGGCGCTATCATGCTCGTCCTGGGCGTAGCCTCTGGTTGCGCAAGTCAGGCAGCGATTGATGCTGCACAGGCAACTGCAGATAACGCAGCAAGAGATGCAGCAGCAGCTAAATCTGCCGCTGAGGCCGCTCGTGCATCTGCAGACAGTGCCGCTCAGGCCGCTGCAAGTGCTCAAAGCACCGCCGATCAGGCGTTGTCGGCGGCAACTGAAGCGCAGGCTTGCTGTGATGCAAACCGCGATCGTCTGGAACGTATGTTCCAAAAGTCACAGTCCAAGTAGAATAAAACGACTGGGGACTTATTCTGACGCCGCGCTTGTCGCGGCGTCATTTATTCTGCGCCCGGCGATTGCCGGCATACCATCTGCTCGCTCGAGCAGGTGCTCGGCAACTTCCCAATCCAGCTCTGCCCGCTGCGAACGGGTAGCCACCACGAACTGTTGAGTCAACACCGTCATCGCATCCCGAACCGGTGCAATTTCTTCAGGCTCGGCAGCCGTTTCTGATCCAGATCCTGATTCTGCTGTTTCGGGCAAGTCATCTTCCAGTGTTCGATGTACTTCGATGACCAGATCATCACCACTCCAACCCATCTTCACCGGCTCGTTGATAATTCTTACGACGGTGTTCACATCAATGCGGTCAAACAGATAGTCGATATCTTCCGGGAACATGCGAATACAACCGTGAGTGACGCGCATACCCACACCCGAAGGTCGATTGGTGCCATGAATCAGGTAACTCGGCAGCCCCAGTCGCATGGCGTAATCGCCCAGCGGGTTGTCCGGGCCGGGCGGCACGATTCTCGGCAGCGGATTGCCGTCGGCTTCGTGTTCGGCACGAATGGACGCCGGTGGATACCAGGCCGGGTTGCGGATCTTGGAAATGATGGTCGTGCGCCCAAGCGGTGTTTCCCAGTCCATGCGCCCGATGCTGATCGGATAAGTCATCACCACCGCAGGCTGGTTCTCCACAGGCGGCGGATAATAGTACAGGCGATATTCAGCAAGGTTCAGGACGACGCCGCTGCGTGGTCCGGGAGGGAGAACATAGCGTGTCGGCAATATTACCTCGCTGCCCTCACCCGGCAACCATGCATCAACATCCGGATTTGCCCGTACAATATCTTCGTAACCCAGGCCATGGCGGCGTGCGATTTCAAGCAAGGTGTCATCCGCACGGGACGTTATGGTAGTCAACGCACCGACCACATCATTGCCCTCGGGCGGCAGGTCGTAAACCTCAGCGAACGCGCACAAGGGCATCGCCATCAGGGCAAAAGACAGTGCAAATTGCGGACGTATTTTCTTCATTAACCCTTCTCGTCGTTTTCAATTACTTCGGTTTCAGATTCACTTTCGGCGAGCCAGCGCTGCATCGCTTCGCTTTCCAGCAAACGAGCCGGATAGGCACTGGCAGATTCCGGCAAGTTAATTCCGTAGGTCCTGAAACGTAGCACAACCGGCGCAAACATGGCGTCTGCAATGCTGAACTCGCCAAACAACCAGCCGCCCTTTGACGAATATCGCTGTTGACAGTCCGTCCAGATTTCGAAGATCCTGTCGATATCGGCGGTTAGATCGTCGGGAAGCGCCACCTTACGCCCCATGGCACGGCAATTCATCGGCATTAATTCACGCAAAGCCAAAAACCCGGAATGCATCTCAGCACAAACAGATCGTGCATGCGCACGCACCACAGGATCTGATGGCCACAGCTTTTTCTCAGGCCAGCGTTCCGCGACCGTTTCCGCAATCGCTTGCGTGTCCCAGATAAGTTGATCATCCAGCAACAACGCTGGCACCCGACTGGCGGGCGACAATGCCGCAAGGTCCGCGGCACTGCTTGCGGTATTCAGCAGTATCCGATGTTCCTCAAATTCGATGCCTGCCTCTTTTAACAGGAGCCAGGATCTCAATGACCAACTCGAATAGTTTTTGTTGCCAATCGTGAGTTTCATGAATTTTTCATTGCTCAGGAATGATGCCGGTTATTATTTCATATATAGCGCGCCATCTGTGCTCACAAGCGCTGCAAGTTGTTATTTTTTGCGTTGACCATGCCGGTTGAGGCCGGTAGCCTGACGGCTCCATCCGGGGCGGCAAGAATGAAACTGACAATCGAACTAAGTGACCGGGATCTTTCGTTTTTCCGCGAAGCCCTGAATAAGTCTCGCGATGCTGTTCGTCATGCAGACGAATCGGAAATCATCGAGGCCATTGGTGATGTACTTACCGAAATCAAAAGTGCGGAACCACTGCCTGATTTTGTGACCAAGCGCATTCCACAACTCGAATCGATGCTGCGCATGTTGCTAGATCAGGAATGGGCGCTGCCAACAGATGAACGTGAACGCTTGTTGGCTACTTTTGTTTATTTCGGCGATCCCGAAGATATCGTGCCCGACCACATTCCGGTGATCGGTTATCTCGATGACATCATCATGATTGAATTAGTCGTGCGTGAGTTGCATCACGCCCGTGAAGCATACGACGATTTCTGTGATTTCCGGGACAACTACGACCAGCGAACGAAAGACAATCAGGACAAAGTCATTCGTCGTGATCGAGTCGACAAGAAAAGACAGCAACTGCACCAGAGAATGAAACGACGTATGTTACGAGACAAGCGCGCCAGGAAACCGACAGCACTTTGGTAGTCGGCGGTTATG
>QIHS01000003.1 GCA_003229095.1 Woeseia sp.
CACAACGTCGCGCGTTCGGACCCAGCACCGCATCACTGGTCAAGGCGGCCGAAGAACGGGATATTCCGTGGATCCGCCTGAATCGCCAAAGTCTGGTGCAGTTTGGCCACGGTCGTTACCAGCAACGAATCCAGGCCACGACCACCAGCCGCACCAGCAATATCGGCGTCGAGCTGGCGTCAGACAAGGAAGAAACCAATACCATATTGCGTGATCTTGGCCTGCCTGTGCCAAAACAACGCATGATCAAGACATCAAGGGATGCGAAACGCGCTGCCGAGCGCATTGGCTACCCGGTTGTGTTGAAACCCCTTGCCGGAAATCACGGTCGCGGTGTGTCGATCAATCTGAAAACACCTGAAGAAATTGAAGTCGCGTTTGAAAAAGCAAGAGAGCATGGCCGCAATGTCATCGTCGAAAGTTTTCTGGAAGGTCATGACCATCGTTTGCTGGTGGTCAATGGCAAACTCGTGGCGGCGGCCAAACGTATGCCGGGCCACATCGTCGGCGATGGCAAGAGCAGCATTGAAGCGCTGGTCGATATCGTCAATTCCGACCCGCGGCGCGGTGTCGGTCACGAAAAAGTGCTGACGCGGCTTGAGTTCGATGACCAGGCAGATCGGCTGCTGGCGAAACTCGACTATGACCGTAATACTGTTCCCAAGAAAGGTGAGCACGTTTACCTGCGCTCGACGGCGAACCTGTCAACGGGCGGTACTGCCATTGACGTGACCGATGTCATTCATCCGGACAACCGCGAAATGGCGGAGCGCACGATCAAGGCGATTGGCCTCGATATTGGCGGTGTCGATTTCCTGACCAAGGACATTACGGAATCCTATCGCGACACCGGTGGTGGCATTTGTGAAGTCAACGCCGGACCGGGCTTTCGCATGCACGTCGCGCCAAGCGAAGGCACGCCGCGGGACGTTGCCGGCCCCGTAATCAACATGCTGTTTCCACCGGGCGCGCCGTGTCGAATTCCCATCGCTGCGATAACCGGGACGAATGGCAAAACCACGACATCACGCATGCTCGCGCATATTCTGAAAATGTCCGGCAAGACCGTCGGGCTGACGTCAACGGACGGCGTCTACATTGACGGCCAACTCAGCGTCCCCGGTGACATGACCGGTCCGGTGTCCGCGAGAATGATTCTGCGCGATCCTTCCGTCGATGCAGCCGTTCTGGAGACTGCGCGTGGCGGATTGCTGCGCGGTGGCATGGGTTTTCAAAACTGTAACGTTGCTGCCTGCCTCAATATTTCTTCGGATCACCTGGGCCTGCGCGGCATCGACACGCTGGAACAGCTTGCGGAGATCAAACGCGTGCCCATCGAGGTTGCCACGGACGCAGTTGTATTAAATGCGGACGATGTGAATTGCCTGCAGATGGCTGACTACACCGATGCAACAACACTCTGTTACATCACGATGAATCCCGGTCATCCCCTGGTCAAAAAACATATCCGCGCCGGCGGCATGGCGTTTGTTCTCGAAGAGGGCATGAATGGTCACATGATCACGATCTATGACAATGAGGGCAGTACGCAGCTTCTCTGGACGCATTTGATCCCGGCGACGATTGAAGGCCGCGCGATGCACAACGTGCAAAACGCAATGTTCGCCGCGGCGCTTGCCTACAACATGGATGTTGGCCTTGAAGACATTCGCCACGGGCTGCGCACTTTCGATTCGACCTTCTTCCAGGCACCGGGTCGCATGAACATCTACGACGAGCATCCATTCAAAGTCATCCTTGACTACGCACACAACCCGGCCGCTGTCAGCGCAATGTGTAATCTCGTTGATCGTTTTGCGCCGGAAGGACGGCGTATTGTCGTGATTGCGGCGCCGGGTGACCGGCGTGATGAAGACATTCGTGAGATTGCCGAGGTCGCGTCGGGACACTTCGATCATTTCATCTGTCGTTGCGATGACAATCGTCGTGGGCGTGGCAAAGACGAAGTCGCCGTCATGTTAAAGAACAAGTTGCTTGAATGTGGAATCGAGCCTGATCGCATTGACGTTATCCCCGATGAGCAGGAGGCAACGACCAAAGGGCTGGAGATGGCGGAGAGCGGCGATCTGTTGCTGGTCCTGACGGACAACATCAAACGAAGCTGGAAACAGATCATCTACTTTAACTCGGAAGCCAAAGGAGACGAGGGCGCAATGAAGGCCACTGTCACGATGGAGCTACCGGAAACTGCAGGCTTTAAATTCGACGATGATGTAGAAATTATCAGCGACGAACGCGGCGTGCGAAT
The DNA here is from genome assembly GCA_003229095.1 of Woeseia sp. Classification (GTDB taxonomy): domain Bacteria; phylum Pseudomonadota; class Gammaproteobacteria; order Steroidobacterales; family Woeseiaceae; genus SZUA-117. The sequence continues at coordinate 2,270 of QIHS01000003.1, forward strand.
TGCCAGGGAAGAGGGTGACTGAGTGGCCTGGCGATCGGCAGGACTGACCGATGGAGTACCTCGACGCAAGGCGCTTAACCGGCCCGAATGTTCTCTGGAACAAGTCCGGGGTAATTCTCGACATCGCCTGTACCGCGGCGGATGCCGATCGGCTGATTCCTTATTGTGAGAAACGGATTCAGCAGATGCTGGCTGCTGTGGGCTGGGGTGATGAGTCTATTTGCCATGTGCGACTTGCCGGTGGCATCAGCATCGCATTTTCTGCGCCACTCGATGCGCTCTATGCTGCATCGGAAATTTTTGAGTGGGTGTGGGCCTGCTGCGATGCAGAGTTTAACGACGCGGAAATGCCCGACTTCGATAATAAAGCGCTGGAAATTTGCGAAGCGATTGCCAACGAGGTCAACCCGCCACTGCTTGCGTTGCAGGCTGCCGCGATCGCGCATGGCGTGTCTTTTCTCTGGGACGATGATGGCGTATCTGTAGGCCACGGCAGCCACTCGGAAACATGGCCGTTTCGGGAGTTGCCGGACCCTGACGCACTCAACTGGTCACGTTATAGCGATGTACCTGCCGCCATTGTCACCGGTACCAACGGAAAAACAACGACCGTGCGCATCGCAAAGCACCTGCTGCAAAGCGCCGGCAGAACAGTTGGCCTGAGTTGCACCGACTGGGTGTCGGTCAATGACGAGATCATCGACCGTGACGACTGGTCGGGGCCGGGCGGGGCAAGAATGGTTCTGCGTCAGGACGGAATAGATGTCGCCATTTTGGAAACGGCCCGCGGCGGTCTGCTGCGACGCGGCCTTGGCGTCGAACAGGCCGATGTCGCACTCATCACGAATATTGCGGAAGATCACCTCGGCGATTTTGGTTCACAAAACCTGCAGGAGTTGCTCACGATCAAATGGATCGTCAGCCATGCCGTAGTCGATTCAGGAAATCTGATTCTCAATGCCGATGACGATCTGCTGGTCGATCAGGCCGGCGAATTCCCCGGCACGATTATCTGGTTCAGCCTTACCGATACAAACGCGGTTGTTGCTGATCACACCAGTAGAGGGGGGCTGGCATTCGTCTATTCGGACGGTGACATGGTTCGACTGCAAGGCGAAGATCGGACCGTCATCTGTGCGGCCAAAGACATTCCCATCACCCTGGACGCTGCCGCCGAACACAATATTGCCAACGCACTCGGCGCTGCAGCATTGACCGAAAAACTGGGACTCTCCGTTGAGGAAATTGCTCGGGGCCTGAAAACGATGTCGCAGGACGAGAACCCCGGCAGGAGCAACCTGTTTGACCTCGACGGTTTCAAAGTGTTGCTCGACTTTGCACACAACCCGGACGCCATGCAGGCGCTGTTCGCGATGGCTCGCGCCATTCCGGCGAAACGACGAGTACTTTGTTTCAGTCAGGCGGGTGATCGCACGGATGAGCAAATTCGCGAACTTGCACAAAGCGCATGGTCGATTGGTCTAGAGCTGGCAATAGTTTCAGAACTTGCAGACTACGCGCGCGGTCGGGAACCCGGCGAGGTATTCGGCATTATTCGTGACGAACTCATAAAGGCGGGTGCCCGCGAGGAACAGATAAAGCACTTTCAGGAAGAGTGCGATTCATTCGACGCGGCACTGGCGTGGGCACAGCCAGGCGATTTGGTTGTCATTCTCGACCTCGGTCGTAACTCGGACATCCGGCAGAAATTTATCGACAAAAGGTCAGCGCACGGTGCTGACCCTGCCTGAACTTAAAGTCGAGATGCCGTCAGCGTGACGTCGGCTTGCGCCCAGATCTTGTCGAATCGAGCCTGAATTTCTGACGCGTCTTTGCCCTGTGCCTGCAGCGACTGGACCAGGCCGAAGAGAGACCATCCATTGCGCGGGTACTGTTCCAGATCAGCGCGATAGACTGATTCAGCGCCGGCTGCGTCGCCAGCAATGAGCAGCGCGTTGCCCAGGCTGTGTCGCGTCGGGTAATACCAGAATGGCGGTTCCGTGTAGGGCAACTCAACCTGTGTGTCGACGGCGATCCGGAAATATGCAATCGCATCGTCATGGCGTTCTTCTGCCATTGCGACTTCACCCTGAATAAGCGCGTCGGCGATCGTCAACAGCATCGTCGCCGGGTAATTAATGGAATCGAGAAAGACGACATCCGTTTCCTCGCGCAGCGGGCTGAATTTCTTATGTTCCGCTCTTGCTGCATCGATATCGCCCGTTTTTGCGAAGGCGGTTGCACGCACGTAGTGCCAGATTGCGTTCGAAAATTCGAGGTTTGCCGGCGGTTGCGGCTCCGCAAGCACCTCATCCCACCGGCCGAACTGGGTTAGCGCCAGCATTGGAATCGTATTGAAGAATTCGACGCCGGGAAATTGTTCAATCATTTCAATACGAACGTTGGCTGCGACCTTTCTCGCTGCCTCGATGGCCACCGTGCTGCGACCTTCCATGCTGGATGCTGCCCACAGGAAATGAATGTTGTGCGGATAGTAGGCGGCTGGATAAAAACCCTGCGCGTTGCATGCTGCGATGTAAGCTTCATCGACCGCTGCTGCTTTGACATTCGCCGCCGATGCATCCGCATAACGACCGACGCGCCAGTAGATATGCGATGGCATGTGAACGAGATGTCCTGCGCCGGGCACCAGGTCGGCCAGCGTGTCCGCTGGACCTTCGGCTCGTTCGGGTTGCGACGATGCTTCAACCGCATGAATATAGAGGTGAATGGCAAGCGGGTGTTCGGGCGATCGTGCGAGTACTGTTTCCAGCGCCTCGATGACTTCGACCGTCAGTGGTTTCGGGCTGTCGGGGTCGAGCCAATAGTCCCACGGCATCGTATTCATCAGCGATTCGGCGAACAGGGCTGCCGCATCGTCGTCATCCGGATATTTCTGGTGGAGACTGCGCATCGCATCGCCGTAGGCTGCATCCAGTGGCTCGCGGGGTGTCGACAGGTCACCGTTATAACGTGTTGCCAGTGCATCTATGTAGTCACGCTCTGCTTCACTCACATTGCCCCGCAAAGCAAGCGCTTTTTGAATCGTCGCATATGCGCCTGTTCTCGCGTCGTCACTCATGACGACTTTGCCATT
>QIHS01000049.1 GCA_003229095.1 Woeseia sp.
GCAATGAACCCGAGGCCACTGAACGAGACACATTCACGAATGGCGAAATCAACATCTCCAACCTCTTCGGCACGGTGGTTCTTTCAGCAATCAAAGATATCTGGGCTCCGCTGCAAGAGATTTCCGCTGATCGGCTCGGCTCTGAAAGCCGTTTGGATTTAGTCGATATTGGTGCCGAATCCGACATGGTGGTAAGCACCGAATATAGCGTCTCATTCGCAGATCAGGAAAGCATGTTCCGGGTTGTTTGGCCAATGAAAATGCTGGAACCAGTATTGCCTGTTTTCGAAGGGCAGAAAGGCGATCGTGATACAGGTGAGGACCTTCGCTGGTCGAAAGCGATCAGACATCGCCTGGCGGACTCTGTCTTGAATCTAACATCGAGTGTTGGACATGCTGGTCTCTCTCTCGGCGAACTTGTGCAGCTGTCACCTGGTGACGTAATCGAGATTCAAAATCCACAAGATGCCACGGTGATGGCGAAACACGTGCCGCTAATAAAAGGCCGGCTGGGAATCCATCAGGGTCGGAATGCAATCGAAACGATTGAGTGGATCGAACCACAATAAATAATGACATTGACAACGGGAAATCGAAATGACTAGTGATGCTCCAAATGATGAGAACGAAACAAAAGACGCCAGTGGCGGTGAATCAGGTCCCGAGACAGCGAGCCAGTACTCGCCCGATGAACTGAAGGAAACGCCGGCACCGAAATCGGCAAAGGGTGCCGACGTCAATCTTGACCTTGTGCTGGACGTGCCGGTCAATTTGTCTTTACGCGCGGGTTCAACCGATATATCGACTGGTGGAGGGCTCGGTTATTGCACTCGATCGGGACGCAAACGAACCGATGGATGTCCTGATCAACGGAATGTTGATAGCTCACGGTGAAATTGTTGTCGTAGATGAGAAGTTTGGTGTGCGGCTAACGGACGTTGTTAGCCCCGTTGAACGAATTGAAACACTCAACTGAGATATGGGCGACCGACGGAATATGATTCTTCAACCGCAACTAGTTCAACGCGTGATCGCTGGTGTGACAGGCATTGTGCTATGGACATCCGGTCATGCTCAGGATGCAGGGAATGCTACGGCAATGCCCGTGGCATTCGGATCAGCAGGTCTCCTCAACGTCAGTGGCGGACTCTTGCTTGTGATTTTCACCATTATTCTGGCTGGCATTCTTTATGCGAGGACTCAGGGGTTACGTCATGGATCTGGCGGTATCATTACTGTTGTTGCAACTCAGACGATTGGGCCGAAAGAAAAGATCGTAGTAATCGAGGTTGCCGACAAGCAGTTATTGCTTGGTATGACTACCAGCAATGTGCAGACGCTCCATGTCTTCGATAAGCGAGTTGTTACCCCGCCGGAACCCGTAACAGGTTTTGCGGATCGTTTGCGCTCAGCAATGCGAGGCAACCGAAAATGATTCGCCGCATCGCATCCACTTTTTTTCTGCTGATGCCATTGACAGTCTGGGGGCAAGCAGAGCCGCTGGCCCTGGAGGCCGCTGCCCAGGCAACTGAAGGACAATCTTTTTCGTTGAGTATTCAGATACTCGTGATGATGACGCTGTTGACTCTGTTACCCGCGATTGTTCTGTCTACCACTGCTTTCGTACGCATCATTATCGTTCTGTCAATTCTGCGACAGGCGCTGGGAACGGCGCAGACACCTCCAAATCAGGTTCTCCTTGGCGTGGCGTTGTTCCTGACGTTCTTTGTCATGACCCCTGTGATTGACACCGTATGGGCGGATTCAGTTAAGCCCTACATGGACAGTGAGATCAGTGCCCAGGTCGCGTTAGAAGAGGGGATCAAACCGCTTCGAAAATTCATGCTCGATCAAACGCGAGACAGCGATGTACAGCTCTTCGCAGGCATCGCCGGTTACGACAGTTTCGATTCCGCGGAGGACATACCGACGTCTATCGTTATTCCGAGTTTCATGATCAGCGAATTGAAAACAGCTTTTCAAATCGGTTTTCTGATTTTTATTCCTTTTCTTGTGATCGACCTCGTAGTTTCGAGCGTATTGATGTCGATGGGCATGATGATGTTGTCGCCCATGCTGATATCTCTGCCATTCAAGATCATGCTGTTCGTTCTTGTGGACGGTTGGGCCATGCTGCTCGGGTCACTTGCCGGCAGTTTCTACACATAGGGCCATAGACCAATGACACCGGAAACAGTGACAACAATAGGACAGCAGGCCTTGTGGACAACAATGCTGATCGCTGCGCCGTTGCTCCTATCGGCTCTGGCAGTTGGATTATTGGTCGGCATTATCCAGGCGGCAACACAGATTAACGAAATAACGATGAGCTTTATTCCAAAGTTGCTAGTGATAGTGGCCGCATTGATTGTCGCAGGCCCGTGGATGCTAAGCGTTATCGTTAACTTCACAACGCAGATCTTCGGCCAAATCCCCTCAATCATCTTATGAGAGATATCGGAAAAAGTGAGAGGCAACATGATAGAGCAGCAGAAAAGTGAGCACGGAAATTTTGGTCAGCAACGTAGTCAGCGAAATGTCTGCGTACCTGTGGCCATTTATCCGTATAGGGGCATTCGTAATGGTGATGCCGGTGATCGGCGGGTCGTTTGTGCCGAAACGAGTTCGCTTGATTCTCGCGATGGCACTCACGATGATTATCGCGCCAATATTGCCGGACTATGCGGGAGCGGAGTTTCTCAGTATTGCCGGCGTAGTTCTTGTTCTTCAGGAAATCCTTATCGGCGTCGCAATTGGTTTCTCGATTCAACTGGTTTTCGACGCTATAGCGCTTGGCGGACAGGTAATTGCGATGAGCATGGGCCTGGGCTTCGCGGTATTTCTGGATCAGCAACGAGGCGTCAACGTTCCTGTCCTGGGGCAGCTTTTTTTGATGCTCGGGATGCTGGTTTTTCTTGCCCTGGACGGGCATCAGGCGCTAATTCGGCTGATCGCCAACAGCTTTCAGATCTTGCCGATTGCAACTGGCGGCATGGGGCAAATTGCGATATCGAACCTGCTTGTGTGGTCTGGCCAGGTCTTTGTAGTGGCGCTGAAAATAGCACTACCTGCAGTAACAGCGTTGCTGGTTGTGAACCTTTCCTTCGGAGTGACAAGCCGGGCAGCACCGACGCTGAATCTTTTCGCGGTGGGTTTTCCCGTTGCCATGTTGTTGGGATTCGTGGCCATTTTTCTAAGTCTGGGGAGCCTGACCGAAAACGTATCCCTATTTTTGGAAGACGCATTCGCAATGTTGCCCACTTTGCTTAACCCCTGAACAGAGTCCCATGGCTGAACAAAAACCACAACAAGATCGCACAGAGCAACCGACGGCAAAACGTCGGCAGGACGCCCGTAACAAGGGTGATGTGCCTCGTTCGCGTGAATTGACAATGACTGGGGTGATTCTGTCTGGCGCCACAGCCCTTTTGTTCCTCGCTCCGCCGATGGCAAACAACGTCGGGAATGTGTTTGAGCAATCGTTTTCTTTTGAACGGGACAAAATTTTCGACACAGGGCACCTGACCGAGGCACTTGGTCAGGCTATCAGTGGTGCAGCTCTGCAATTCCTGCCGTTCGCGGCAGTCTTGATGATCGCTGTATTTGCAAGTGCGGTACTAATCGGCGGTTGGTCCTTCAGCATGAAGGCCGCAAATTTCAAGGGTAGCCGAATCAGCCCGCTGAAGGGTTTCAAAAGAATCTTCAGTGCTAACAGCATCATGGAACTCCTCAAGGCGCTGTCAAAGTTCGCCATTGTAATTTCGATCGCAATTGTGTGGCTCTGGTGGTCGAAGGACGATCTTCTACTATTGGGGCGGCAGCCGATTGGTCCTGCGGAATTTCGCTCCTCGTTGTCGGCTCCGGTCTGATACTGATTGCGTTGGTCGATGTTCCTTTCCAGCTGTGGAACTACCAGAAAAAATTGCGTATGACGCGAACTGAAGTTCGCGACGAATTCAAGGAGACCGAAGGGCGACCCGAGGTCAAGGCAAAGATAAGAGCGTTGCAACAACAGGTGGCGACGCGACGCATGATGGACGATGTGCCGAGTGCCGATGTTGTGATCACTAACCCAACCCATTTTGCGATCGCGCTTCGCTATGACGACGGTTGTATGGGAGCACCGAAAGTAGTCGCGAAGGGCAAGAATCTCATTGCCGCCCGAATACGGGCGATTGCCGAAGAGAACAATGTACCGTTTTTTTCCGCACCGACACTGGCGCGAGCCCTATTTCGAAGTACTGAGCTGGGTCAGGAGATACCGGCCGGCCTGTACACGGCAGTAGCACAAGTGTTGGCTTACATTTTTCGCCTTGCCGACGCGCAAAAGTCTGGCGAGGTTTATCCGGATCGGCCAGATCCGGTAGTAGATGAGAGCGTGTACTAAAAATGAACATGAGAAAGAAAAATGATTGAGTCGACTGGCAAAAAAATGATTTTCGCTATCGTCAAGGGACTCGGCGTACCTTTCC
>QIHS01000537.1 GCA_003229095.1 Woeseia sp.
TAAAAATCGATGGCAAGGAAGTCGCAAACTACTTGTATACGCAACGTGAAGTCGATGCGCTGCTTCGCGGCGGTGTTCACCGTGTGCACATGGAAAATCTCAAGGTCGGCGAGCACGAACTTGTCGCAGTGTTCACCGGCGAGGGCCCCAATACCCGTGATTATCGTCGCGGGGCGACAATCAGCATCGAAAAAGGCATCGGCGCGAAGTATGTCGAACTTGAAATATCTGACAAGGTCAGAAAACTACAGCCGGAATTTGTTATCAGGGAATGGGAGTGATCGTTGATCACTCGCTGGCTGACATTCGTAGTATTAAGCATTGGATTGGCAGGGCCGCTCCTGCAGTCCATAGCCACGGCGGCAGAGCCTGACTCTGACACGACCGTCGTCAAGGACGCTCACTTTGGTGAGGTCCTCTTTTATTTTTACCAGGAAGAATATTTTCCGGCAATTGTCAGATTACTTGCTGCGCAGAATCAGACGCAACTGGAAAATCACCTGGACGAATCCGAATTACTGTTGGGCGGAATGTATCTTTCGTATGGTCATCATAAGCGCGCGGCTGAAATTTTCGAACGGCTTTTGGCCGACAACGTAGACCCTGAGATTCGTGACCGAACATGGTTCTTTCTTGCCAAGATTTGGTATCAGCGTGGCTATATCGTCGAGTCACAGGGCGCATTAAATAACATTCAGAGTGAGTTGCCGGAAATTCTTGCGGCTGAACGACGCATGCTGCAGGCACAGATTCTGATTGATGCGCAGCAACACGACCAGGCCATCGCTGTCCTGAAGGACTGGCCGCGAAAAGATTCATGGGCAAATTACGCCAAATTTAATCTCGGCGTCGCAATGGTTCGTAGTGGACAAGTCGAAGCAGCGGCGGCACTCCTGGACGAACTCGGGGATCTTGAGCCGCAGAACGAAGAGATGAGTTCATTGCGCGACAAGGCCAATCTCGCACTGGGTTATGCATTCCTGCAAGACGGACAGCCTCTCGCGGCCAAGAGACCATTGAACCGCGTGCGGCTGGAAGGCCCATTCTCTAACAAAGCACTGCTTGGCATGGGCTGGGCGGACGCCGAAATTGAAAATTACCGCCGTGCACTCGTTCCCTGGATGGAACTCAGAAATCGTGATTTGCTGGATTCCGCGGTACAGGAATCGATGCTCGCGATTCCCTACGCAATGGCAAAACTGGATTCGATCAGTCAGGCAGCAGATCACTACCTGAATGCCATCGAGGCATTTTACGAAGAATCCAATCGTATTGATGACACGATCGCGAACATCGAAAGCGGCGCGCTGCTCGAAGCATTTCTCGACCAGGATGAAAGCAAAACCACCGGTTGGTACTGGAAGCTCGAGGAATTGCCAGATGGCCCCGAATCACGCTACCTGTATCACCTTTTGGCGACACACAAGTTTCAGGAAGGGCTCAAGAACTATCGGGACCTGCACTACCTGTGGCGCAACCTCGACACCTGGCAACAAAGTATCGCTGTCTTTCGCAACATGCTCGATACCCGCGAGCTTGCCTACAAAGACAGACTGCCAAGAGTCGAAAAATATCTGGGGCAAGCGAACATCAGTGACTTGGTCAATCGCAAACTCGAATTTGATGCTCGCTTGAAAAGCATCGAAGCAAACGGTGATGCACTGGCACTGGCAACAGAGCGTGAATTCGATTCGTGGGGTGAAATTGCTGCGATGGAACTGAATCCGGCTTTGCAGGCGGACATCTCCGAGGCCGAAGAGGTCAGGCATAAACTGAAGTTGTTGAAGGGCGTATTGCAGTGGGACCTGGACAGAGAATTCAAGGACCGCCTGTGGCGGGTTCGGCGTGATCTCCGCCAGACTGGCGAAGCACTGGTCGAGACGCAGCGTGCGCGACGAAAAATCGACGAGAAAATGCGCAGTGAGCCCTTGTTGTTCGCCGGATTTAATGGCCGGGTTGAGGGTCTGAGCCCGCAGATCGACGGTCTGAAAGCTCGCATAGATGCTGCGATGGACAGGCAACGCGATTTCATGGAAGGCGTTGCGGTCGGTGAGTTACAGGCACAGAAGCAACGACTCGACACTTATACGGTGCAGGCAAGGTTTGCGCTTGCCGCGATTTATGATCTTGCCACGACCACGGGAGATCTTTCACAATGAGTTCCCGGTCCGCACGCAGCGTAGTTCTTTTCGCAACCTGCCTGGTTCTTGCATGGCCGGCGGTCGCGGATAAGGTCAAGAAACGAGATACGATTGAGAGCCTTGGGAGCAAGACGGTCGATGTTCGACCCGGTCGCATAATCGTCAATAGCTCAGACCAGGCGCGTGACAACTATCGGGCGTTCCTGAACCTGGTGTCTAACGATCCTGATCTGCGTGCCGAAGCGATGCGCAGGCTTGGCGACCTCGAACTGGAAGCGACCGAAGCGGAACAGCTGGCGGATAACGCTGGTGCAATTGAATTCGATGCCTACGACAACGCCGTTGGTCTGTTTCATGCGCTGCTTGAGTCCTACCCCGATTATGGACGCAATGACTCCGTACTCTATCAATTGGCAAGAGCCTATGAAATTGCAGGCAAAACGGACGACGCATTGCGTGTGCTTAACGACCTGATCGGCAAGTACCCCGATACACGAATCATTGACGAAGTGCAGTTTCGACGCGGTGAAATGTTGTTCATCAGGAAAAATTACAATGATGCCGAAGCGGCTTATTCGAGTGTCGTTGATTATGGCCCGGATTCCAGGTTCTTCGAACAGTCACTTTATAAACTTGGCTGGTCCCAGTTCAAGCTGGCCTGGCATGAAGACAGCCTGCAGCCGTTTTTTGGCCTCCTGGATCGAAAAATCGCCAATGTAGAGCTGAAAGAAAGCAAGAAAAATCGGCTTGAGGACCTCAGTCGTGCGAATCGCGAACTCGTGGAGGATACTTTCCGCGTATTGAGTATCAGTTTTTCGTATATGGAAGGTGCGCAGAGCATCTCCGAATTTCTCGATCAGCGCGGTGTCCCGGAGTACGGCTACGTCATTTATATGAACCTGGGCGATCTCTATCTGGAGAAAGAGCGCTTTGTGGATGCAGCAGAGACTTATGAGGCCTTCGTTCAGATTGACCCTTACCACCCGCA
>QIHS01000515.1 GCA_003229095.1 Woeseia sp.
AAACAGCATCATGATTCGATCCATCCCAGAAACCCATTCCTTTGGCAAACCAAAAATTGATCACGAGAATAATTCCGGCGACCGCAGCGTAGCGAGTGGCGAGGCCAATCACCAGGGCAATGCCCACAGCAAGCTCGCCCCACGCGACCAGTGACGCGAAAATTGCTTTATTGGGCAGCACCACATTCTCAATGAAGGGTCGGTAAAATTCGAACGACTTGCCGGCTTGTGAACCGAGAAAACCTTCCATGCCATCGGCAAAATTGTCCCGCCGAATTTTACCAAGACCATGCCAGGCGAAGAACAAGCCTGTGTAGACACGAAGCATAACAATCGGCCAGTGCCTGATTGTCGAATGGGTTCTGGATTTGAGCTGATCAACCATGTCCTGCTCTCCTCGTCGCCTGGACTACTTTTTCTGTGGCGTGTCTTCTATTCATGTTAGCACCGGTATCGTCGCATTGCGGCGAAAATGCACCCACAATCGGCTGCGCAGCGGTTTACCTTCGCAAAGCAAGCGAGGTACTATCTGCGCCGGGATTTTGGCACCGATTTTGGTGCCCTTCTACGTATAGGGACCGCCATTTATGACAAATGCAGTACGTATTGACGGCAAGGCCAAAGCCGCCGAATTGACATCGTCCGTTAGTGCCGCGACAGCGACCCTGATTGAAGAAACAAACATCAAGCCCGCCCGGCAAGCGAGGTGTACGTCCGAAACAAGAAACGCACGGCGGAAGCTTGTGGATTCAACTCAATCCAACATGCATTGCCGGCCGATTCCACTGAGTCGGTCGTGATGGCGCTTATCGACCAGCTCAATAACGATGCATCGGTGCATGGAATCCTCGTACAGTTGCCGCTGCCCAAACATATTGATGAACAGGCAGTGACGCAGGCAATCTTGCCCGAAAAAGATGTCGACGGTTTTCACTTTCAGAATATTGGCATGCTAACCGCCGGAGCGACGGACAGCGCATTCGTACCCTGCACCCCTGCCGGCTGCATGTTGATGATCGAAGATCAGCTTGGCAAAGACCTGTCCGGACTCGACGCGGTCATCATCGGGCGTTCAAACATTGTTGGCAAACCGATGGCGAGCCTGCTGCTTGCCGCTAACGCGACAGTAACAATTTGTCACAGCCGAACAAAAGATCTTGCTGCGGTTGCACGACGCGCAGATATCCTTGTTGCTGCGGTCGGTCGCGCCGAAATGGTCAAAGGCGACTGGATCAAACCGGGCGCCGTCGTTGTCGACGTCGGTATAAACCGAATTGAAGTGGAAGTTGACGGTGAAAAGAAGAACAAACTGGTCGGTGATGTCGATTACGATGAAGCTGTCAATGTTGCTGCCGCCATTACGCCGGTTCCGGGTGGTGTGGGTCCGATGACAATTGCTTTGCTGATGGCAAATACATTGAGATCGGCCGAGCGATCAGCCACCTGACATATTCAAAAGCTCCGTTTCGATTCGAACAGGATCTGCACTGAGTCAATTGACGCATCCCCATCCAGCGGAAACGCAATGTCGATGTGAATGACATCGCGACCGCTGGCGCGCGTTGGCACCAGACGCAGCCCAAAGCCAACATTTTTTAACCATCCAAGCCGCTGTCCGCCGACCGGGTTATTGCCCCATACCCTGCCAACATCGGCGAAAACGGCACCACCGACGCGAATCAGCCTGAATGGGTACCAGTCGGTGAAATAGCGTTTCTCGACGGTGAAGAGAACTCTCGAATCACCAGTCTGGTAGCGCAGCGGATATCCGCGCAGCCCTGTGTCTCCGCCGAGGTCGGTCAGGTTGTCCAGGTCGAGATTCTGCCCGTAGACCGCATCCAGGGTGACAAAAAACAAGCGTTTATCACTGAGTTTGTCGTAGAAGCGCGCATTCAGTGAAATTTCGCTATTCGAAGTATTGCCATCGTCAACCCGACCCGTGACCGATGACGACAAGAGCAACGCACGTTTTGCGATCGATCCAAAACCGCGACTTGCCTCGATTCGGTAGATCAGTGACTCTCGGTCCGATCCGAACCCGGTTGTCGCATAGCCGATGCTCGCCCACAGACGGGTGCCGAGAAAGAAGTCTTCTGTGCGCTCTATCTGGTCCCTGTTCGAGGTCGACTCAAATTTGTCCTGCAATAATTCGAAACCGATGAACGGGTAGACGAACTTTCTGTCGGCCGGCAACAATGCCGGCAAAATCCCGTTCGCCACGGGTGAAAAACGCCGTTCATCGTAGACTAGCCCCGCTGTCCAACGACGTGTCCAGCCATTTTGCAATCCGGCAGACAAGCCTATGAAAGCCGTGTGAAAATCCGTGTCGGTCGCGTACTCGGCGACCTCATTGCCAAGTTCAAAGAACGAGACTTCCCGCGTATCATCAAGATAAGTGACACCCGCGGCTCTACGGGTATCGAGCGAGAAAAATGGCTGAACAAGCCTGACGTCAAGGGTATTTCCATCTGAACTGTCAGCCACTCCAAGAAATAACGATGTCCAGCTACGGCCGAGATTTCTGTCGAAGAACTGAAAACTGGTTGAGTCTCTGTCAACATTCTCAACGTAGTTAAATCGCAGGGATATGCCGCGACCCAGGAGATTGCGTTCAGACAAGGTAAGACGCGTACGATTCTCGCCACCGCTTCGCGACACCGAAACTCCCGGCGTGAGCGTCCAGACATCGCGTGTTTTCACACGGATATCAACCACGCCATCCTTCAATCGAACCGCTTCAATCTTCGCGTCGTAGAGATATGCGTTTTGCCGTAAGAGTCGTTCGGATTCTGCCACCAGCCGTTTCGAATAGGGTTCGCCCGACTCAAACAGCAACTGCTGCCTGATCACCAGGTCCCGTGTGACAATATGCCAACGGTTCGCAAGTCGGTAGAGGGACTTGTTCTCTCCCGGTTTTGTCGTATCGAAAACGTTTGATCTTTCTATCGTAATCTGTCCGACAATCGCACCGCCGGATTGCAATTCGTCAGCAGTAGGTATCGCCTCACTGGCAAACGTCAGCGACACCACCAACGGAAAAATACCCACGCAGGCCAGTTTTATTGTTGTGTATCCGGTCACTGTGACAATCTAACACTCGTAACATCTGACAGCGCCAGAATAATTCACAGTTTTCATGCCGGAATGTTTCCCGACCGGTAGAATGATGCTATTGCGAGGACAGAGGAGCATGTTGTTTTGAGAAAGACAGGCGAAGAATTTCGGACAATTTGGCAAAAACCCGATGACCCGGAAACGGTTCAGATCATTGACCAGCGCCGCTTGCCGCACGAATACATCGTGCACGATTTGCATTCCTGGCAGGACGGCGCACAGGCAATCAGCGACATGTTAGTCCGTGGCGCTCCGTTAATCGGTGCCACGGCGGCCTGGAGCCTCTACCTGGCGGCGCTCGAAAGGCGCGGACAACCGGATTCGCTGGCTTATGTCGTACAGGCCGCAGAGCACCTTGCCGAGACCCGACCAACCGCAGTTAATCTCAAATGGGCGCTTGATCGTGTGCTCGCGGTAGTCCACTCAGCTGGAACGATGACTGTCGATTTTACAGAGCTTCTGCAGCGCGAAGCTCGCGCGATCTGCGACGAAGATATTCAAATCTCGCGCGGTATCGGCCACCACGGCCTCAAGCTCAT
>QIHS01000076.1 GCA_003229095.1 Woeseia sp.
AAACACGGTTTTTGAGGGCCTGCCACTCATCAATGTCTATCCGGTCGGCAACTGCCGGCACAAGGGAATCGCGAAGATCACTCTGAAACCGCTCCCAAGTCAGTGCATCCATCCTGTCGGACAGCAGTACAGTCGGATCCAGGAACTCAGCTCTTACGGAGGAAAGTACCCAGCGTATCTGTATTTTGTCCGGTGCCGGTCCCGAAGCATGTAGTACGTCGAGATCGTAGGCATCGCGCGCAAGCCCGCGCCCGAGGAGCGCTGCTATTTTGCTTGCGATCAATGCCTGTTGATCGTAAACGTCCACCCAGAATCGGGCAATTCCTTGATCCGCTTGCGGTGTAAATGCCTGGACAATTGTCCGGCCCGGAACGGCTCTTTTTTCGTCACGCGAAACCTCGATTTCAACGTGGTACGGATTTCCTTCCCTGTCACTGAAATTCAGTTTCCAACGCGGCGATACTTCGTCTTTGCCGGGTAAAGAAATCGAAACATCGGTAATACCTAACCCACGCGCAGCTCTTTTGACGCTGCCCGCTATATGGTTGTGCAGAGAGTCGGCCGTTCGCTTCGGATTGGTGAAATCGAGGTCAATATCCTTGGTGTAACGATGCTCTCCGAAAATTGAGCGCAGGGCCGCGCCGCCCTTCAACACAAAGCCACTGCCTTTGCGTTGAAAGATTTCCCGCAGGATGCGTTCCATGAATTTTTCGCGAAGTGTACTCACTGGTCGATTAAGTCAGTTATGCCGAATTTTCTAGCATAACTGACTTAATGATGAAATGCTCGTTTGCCCGTAAAAGCCGTGCAGCCTTTACCACTGCTTGAACGTTTGTCCGCCCTTCATCACAAAACGAACATCTTCGAGTTCGCGGATGTCTTCCAGTGGATTACCGCGCACCGCAATCAGGTCCGCGTAAGATCCGCGTCGCCCGGCCAGCCGAGTAACTCTGCCGCATTGACCGTCGCAGCCTGGATCGCCTCCATCGGCGTCATGCCATATTCCACCATGTAAGCAAATTGCCTGGCGTTGTTGCCGTGCGGATAGACGCCCGCGTCACTGCCGAAGGCCATTCGTACCCCCGCTTCATGTGCCTTGCGAAAATTGTTGCGTTGTACCTGGCCAACCAGTCGTTCCTTGACGAGCGACTCCGGCAGGAACCCCGCTGACTCACCCATCTCAAGAATATAGGTGCTGACATAGACATCCATGACCAGAAACGTGTCGTTGACAATCGCCAGGCGTATTCCTTCAGCATCGATCATGCTCGCATGTTCCACCGAATCTACGCCCGCCTGAATGGCGGCGATGATGCCTTCCGTTCCATGTGCATGAGCGGCAACCTTGCGATCGCGCAAATGCGATTCGCTGACAATCGCTGCCATTTCTTCAAGTGTGTATTGTTGCGCGCCGACGGAAGTCCCTTTCGAGAGCACGCCGCCCGTCGCGCAGAATTTCGTTAGATCAGCACCGAACTTGGCGTTCTCCCTGACTTTCTTGCGAACCTCCCACGGCCCATCTGCGACACCGCCACCTTTCGCGCCGTATTCAGCTGGCAGGAAGTTGTTGTCACAGTGCCCGCCTGTGACGCCGAGTGAATGCGCGGCAACACGCATGCGTGGCCCGACGACATCGCCATTGTTGATGGCATCGCGCAACGCCACGTCAGCGTAACCACCGGCGCCGACGTTGCGCACGGTCGTAAAGCCCGCATTCATCGTGCGACGACCATTGGCTGCACCGAACAGTGCATTGCGTGGCACCGATGCCGCCAGGTTTGCGTAGCCCTGGGTCTCTGGGTCACCCGTCAGATGCACGTGCATATCGATAAGACCCGGCAGCACGGTCGCATTGCTGAGATCGATAACCTGTGCGCCCGCCGGAATATCAATGCCGGATGCTGATCCGACCCGCTCAATACGATCGCCACGAATCACGATCGTCTGATCGATTCTCAATTGTCCGTCAACGACATCGACCATGCGGCCCGCTTTGATGTAGGTTAAGTCCTGCGCCATCGCCGGAGAGGCAATAAAGATAGCTAACGCAATTGCCAGAATTCTGTTACTCATTGATTATCCTTACTTTCCGGCGGCACGGGCCAACTGCACTTGCCGGATTGCGCCGATCGCGCGATGATTGATGAAAATCCAATGTAGCCCGGGGAAACGCAATGAGCAACCACAAACGTATCGCTACTGTCCTGATCGGCATTAGCCTGACCTTTCCCGCACTGGCGGACACTGAGTGGGACTATCCTGAAGATATTCCGGTCATAGAGCCGGTCACGGTAGGCCTGGCTGGCAACAAACCCGCTGATATCGTTCGCTACCTGATGGCGCGTGGCGCGCTGCAAACCGGCATTTCGCCGGATGGATTGCAGGTGGCATTCAGTTACCGCGTGACCGGCGAACCGCAACTCTGGATCGTCAGTGCTGCCGGCGGCTGGCCAACACAATTGACTTTCGGCAAAGGCATTACATTCTTTCGCTGGGCACCGGGCGGTGAACACCTGCTGGTCGGTCGCGATGCCGATGGCAATGAACGAGAAGGTTATTACCTGCTGTCTGTTGACGGAACAAACGAGCGCCAGTTGTTGCCATTGAGTGACGCGTTTCGAGCTTTCGGTATGTTCTCGAAAGACGGTTCCCAGTTCCTATTCTCGTCTACCGAGCGCAATGGTCGCGATTTCGATATCTACCTTACCGAAGTGGACAGCGGCGACACGCATATTGTGTACGAGGGTAGTTTCGGTTTTTTCCCCGCTTCCTGGCAGCCTGGCGGTGAGCTGGTTCTGGTCAACGAAACTCGCGGCGAAGATGGCAACGACGTCCATGTGCTGAACATGACAAACGGAGAACTTTCGCCCTTGTTCCAACCTGGCGTTTCGTCGGCTTACGGAAACTACAGCTGGCTGCCCGATGGCAGCGGTTTTTATCTGTCAACGAATCAGGATCACGAATTTGCCGGCCTCGCGTTCTATTCCCTTGCCGACAAAGAACTGGTATTTCTGGCTACACCGGATGCCGATATTGGCAACGTAACGCTAAGTGGCGACGGCAGGTATCTTGCGTGGACAACCAACGAAGACGGCTACTCGGTCATTCACATGATGAATCGCGCGAGCGGCCAACGTATTGAAACACCGGGCCTGCCCTCTGGCGTCTATGGCCTGGACTTTGCCAACGAGGCGTCGGCTTTGCACATTCGGCTCACAGGACCGGGGATTCCAGGTGATGTCTTCGTTTGGAATGTGGAGACCGGCAACGTCTCTCACCCTGTCGTATCCTCGCTGGCAGGGCTTGACCCAGAATCATTTGTTGTACCGGAATCGCTGCGCTACGAGGCACGCGACGGCCTGGAACTGCAAGGGTTTCTTTATTTGCCGGATAACGCTCAGTTCGATTTTAAACCACCCGTTGTCGTCAAGGTACATGGCGGACCAACAGCTCAGTCGCGCCCGACTTTCCAGGCACAGGTGCAATACCTGGTCAACAATGGCATCGCCGTATTCGATGTCAATGTGCGCGGCTCAACCGGCTTCGGCAAGACCTATACACGCCTGGACAACCAGGAGAAACGCCTCGACTCAGTTCGTGATCTCGTCGATACGGTTGCATTTCTGGCGCAGGATGAACGACTTAACACCAATCGAATTGCAGTGATGGGCGGATCGTATGGCGGTTACATGGTCAATGCCGTACTGGGTTCCTACCCCGGCGTGTTCGATGCAGGTGCGTCGATGGTGGGTGTGTCCGACTGGGTAAGAGCATTGCAGGAAGCGTCACCCGCGCTTAAGGCATCGGACAGAATCGAGTACGGAGATATTCGCGAATCGCGCTGGCAGGAATTTTATAAGGTCAATTCACCGATCAACAATGCA
>QIHS01000218.1 GCA_003229095.1 Woeseia sp.
TCCTCAACGCGCGTCTCCTGCAGGTCTTTGGACATGGTGACAAAAGTCGGTCCACCCGGAGGCGCTTCGGCCAGCAGGAAGGCCCGTCGCAAGACTTCGGGAATGGTCTCCGCAGTCATCAGGTCCCACGTCCAGCGGGCGTAGTCCCGCGGCAACTGGTGCAGATTTGCAGCTTCCAGGAAACCATCGTGACCACGAAAGTTTGTGGATTGGCGCCCTGCCATCACAACGACAGGAATGTTGTCCCTGAAGCTGCCCGCAAGCTGGCCAAGCGCATATGCCGTGCCCGCGACCGAGTGCAACTGCACAAGCGGTGTTTGTCCGGTCGAGCGTGCATAGCCGTCGGCCATTGCCATTGCCGCGCTTTCATGCAAACAGGTTGCGTATTGCAACTGGGGTCGATCCACCAGTGCGTCAAGAAAACCTACCTCCTCCGATCCCGCCAGGCCGAAAACATAGGGCACTCGCCAATCGATCAGGAATTCCGCAATAAGTTCTCCGCCGCTATGATTCTTGATCACTCTGCCCGCCTCCGGAACGGAGGAAAGACCGTATGTATCTGCGGTCTCTTGTGCAACAAGGGAATCAGCAATGGTTGCCGCGCCGGCGATGGATACACCCGCCTGCGTCAGGCGGTTGATAAAAGAACGGCGGCTGATCTTGTTATCGAGCAATAATCTGGAATCTTCAATCATGGGTATTCCCAGAATTCAGACGGCCCTCACGCCATAAACTTTCTCAGAATCGCTGCTAGCTTCGTTCTTTCCGTTCGTGTCAGGCGTTCTGCCATGTGCGTGTGCGCCTCAGCGAGGATCTTCGGATAACATTTGCGAAACAGCGATTTCCCTTTCGTCGTCAGGCTTACCAGCACTTCCCGGTCAGACTTGTTCGACCGCACTCGCTGCACAAGATTCGCAGCCTCGAGTTTTTTAACGGTGCTGGTCGTGTTTGATGTCGAAATGAACGATCTCCGTGACAACTCCCCCATCGCAATAGAGCCAAACTTACCAAGCATGTCGATGACGTTCATTTCAGCAGCGTGCAATCCAAAACTGGCCGCAACGTCGGATGCCATCTGGTGCAACAGGTGACTGGCACGCGTGGTATTGCGAAAAATATCGACACAATTGTCTTCGTCCCATTCGTTGAGCCGGGAATTTGTTTTGACTGCGTTTTTCATACTGCAGTCATTAACCTACAACCTCCTTCCAGATTTCATCAATCCTCGCTTCGACATCCGGAATGGGCACAACCCGATCCATCACCTTCAGATTCAACGGTACGGTGCAGTCCACGCCCATGAATGACCGTACATTGAGTGGAATCTCCGGGTAACCATCATAGACAGCGAGTTTCGAATTTGAACCAATGACGCCTTGTGCCATCGGTTCTATGTTCATACCGAGGACATTCGGGATAATCATAAGATCGCGATCCGGAATGAAACGGTGCGCAAGCGCCCAGTCGCGTTCCCTTGCGTCGCGAATGTCGATATCGTCATCATAGACGAAAACGTGTTTGCAAAAACCGCCAAGCGCGGTGTAGGCACGCATCATCGCCATCTTCGGCTCACCAATACGGCCTTTCTTGATTGCAATATGCGCGGTAAATCCGCAGCCTGCTGACGGGTCGACGAATACGTCGACGAGGTTGGGCATGATTTCTTTTATCTGCACGAATGCGCGCACCGAACGGAAGAATGCTGCAATGGAGTTGCACTCGTTCAGCGGCCGACCAATATGTACATGCTGGAATATTGGGTTTTTCCGCATGGTGATTGCAGTGACATCGAAAATCGGACGGCGGCGTGGCACGTCGTAGAAACCGTTGAATGAGGCAAACTGTCCCTGGGTTGTCCAGTTGAACGGTCGCATCTCGCCTTCGACAACGATTTCGGCATTGGCCGGCACATCGACATCGACCGTTTCGCACTTCACCATTTCCACCGGCTTATCCCTGAGGCCGCCAATGAACGCGTAGTCATCGCTTTCATGCGGTAATGCCGCATTTGCGCCGGCAAGTATGAATTCCGGTGTTACGCCAAAGACGAATGCAACAGGAAATGGTCTCGCTTTGTCGCGGTCCCACGAGTCCGACGGATCATCAATTTTCGCGCCCCAGAAATTTTCCATACTGCGCGCATCGCCGGTACCGCGGAAGACCCATACCGACCCCTGTCTCTTCCCCGTTATCTCAAAGCGGTGGTATGACAGGTTGTGTGAAGTTTCCGTTGGTTTGGAAATGCAGAGGCTCGTTAAATAGCGGCCCTCGGCATAGTCGGGCACGCCCTGCCCGTCCTGCGGATTCAATCGAAGGGCAGGAAGCATTGAAAGATCTGCCTCGTCACCTTGCAAAATAATTTCCTTGCAAGGCGCATTTTTTGCATCGACGTAGACTGGTGGCACACCGCCTGTCTTCAACACCTGCATCATTTTCGTGGCCGTGCCAGGCAACGCATTGTCTTCCGGCACACCGAATGCTTCGGCCATTTGTTTGTAGGTATGTCCAACGGTATTGGCCAATACCGGAATATCGAATCCCTTTGGTTTTTCGAACAGAATAGGTTTATTGATTTCCCCATAGTCTGCCCGCGCAATGAACGCGCCCATGTCGTCGAGAGTATCTATCTCGACAGGCACCCGGAACAGCCCATCATTGCTGTCGAGATTATCCAGAAACGCACGAAAATCAAAAACACTCATAGCATTGTCCTCACAGACCTGCGAAAGGCACTCGAGCATATC
This sequence comes from Woeseia sp., assembly GCA_003229095.1. Classification (GTDB taxonomy): domain Bacteria; phylum Pseudomonadota; class Gammaproteobacteria; order Steroidobacterales; family Woeseiaceae; genus SZUA-117. The sequence continues at coordinate 2,745 of QIHS01000218.1, forward strand.
ATTTCTGTATAGGAATGTTCTATATAGAAATGATATGCTCGGCTCATGCGGCTGATAATCGGAATCTCGGGTGCGAGCGGCGTGATCTACGGGATCCGCCTCCTTGAGACATTACGCGAACAAGACGACGTGGAAACTCACCTTGTGATGTCATCGACCGGGCGCATGAATATCGGCATCGAAACGGACATGAAAGCCAAAGACGTCGAGAATCTGGCAGACGTCGTGCATCGCAACAATGACGTCGGTGCGACGATCGCCAGCGGCTCGTACCAGAGCGATGGCATGATCGTCGCACCGTG
>QIHS01000164.1 GCA_003229095.1 Woeseia sp.
ACTATGTCTCACCGGGCCTGCCAAAGGCGGAAACCATTCGTGACATTCCGCTACAGATTCCGCTGCGCATATTCAGTCGCGATGGCCGCCTCATAGAAGAGGTGGGTGAGCGGCGGCGCGTCATCATTACCTACGATGAGCTGCCGGAATTTGTCGTTAACGCTTTTATTGCAGCGGAAGACGGGCGCTTTTTCAAACATCCGGGCGTCGACTACCAGGGAATTTTGCGCGCAGGTCTGTTGCTCATTAAGACTGGCGGAATTCAGGGCGGTGGCAGCACGATTACGCAGCAGCTCGCACGCGATTATTTTCTGACGCGTGAAGAACTCTTTAAGCGCAAACTTCGCGAGGCGTTTCTTGCCTACGAGATAGAACAGGCCTTCAGCAAAGAAGAGATCATGGCGCTGTTTCTGAACAAGATGTTCTTCGGCCAGAGAGCCTACGGCGTTGCAGCGGCAGCGCAAGTCTATTTTGGCAAGTCCCTGGCTGAAATCAATATTGCCGAAGCCGCCACGCTGGCCGGTGTATTGCCCGCGCCATCGAGATACAACCCGGTGCGCAGCGAAGAAAACGCTGGTGACAGACGACATTACGTGCTCAACCGCATGCATGACCTTGAATATATAAGTGACGATCAGCTTGCAGAGGCGATGGGCTATCCCATGGAGTCCCGCCTGCACGGCACTGCCAACGAATTGTCGGCCCCCTATGTTGCCGAGATGGTCCGGAGTGAGATGTTGGCGCGTTATGGTGAGGCAACCTATTCCGCCGGCTACCGGGTAATCACCACGCTGGACTCGAAGCTGCAATCGGCGGGCAACTATGCCATTCGAAGTGGCTTACTACAGTTTACGCGTCGTCGCGGCTACAAAGGCCCTCTTGCGACGGTTGACGTCGATCCTGAAACACTGAGACAACCATTCCTTGAATGGCCCGAGGAGTTGCAGCAAACACTGCAGGACTACAGCCGGCATGCAGGCCTGACTGTGGCCCTTGTGACGGCAGTGAATGAGAACAACTCTGCAAATATTGTGCTGCAAAACGGCGTACCTGTTGTCTTGCCGTGGCACGGCATTTCCTGGGCCAATGCTTTCATCGATCGCAGCAACTTCGGGCCTGCCCCTCAATCTGCAGATGAGGTGCTTGCTGTCGGCGATGTTATCTACGTGATGCCGATAACGATCGGAGACTGGGCGCTGGCGCAGATACCCGAAGCGCAGTCGGCTTTGGTCTCGATCGATCCGAAAGATGGCGCCATCACAAGCCTCGTCGGTGGCCTCGATTTTTCGCTCAGCAAGTTTAACCGGGCAACGCAAGCCGCTCGGCAGCCCGGTTCCGCATTTAAACCGTTCATTTACTCGGCGGCACTGGCAACCGGCAACACACTAGCGACGATTGTACTCGACACTCCCGTGGTTATTAACTCTGCTGCACTCGAGCGACTTTGGCGGCCGGTGAATTATAGCGGGCGATTTTATGGTGCACAGCGTGTGCGCGAGGCACTGGTACGCTCGATGAACCTGGCTTCCGTGCGACTGCTGATCGACAACACCGGTATTCGTGCAACCGTTAACCACCTCGAACCCTTCGGCTTCAATGAGTCTGCGTTACCAAGGAACGGCTCTCTCGCGCTGGGTGGCGGCAATGCGTCGCCACTCGATATGGCGCAGGCCTATGCCACTTTTGCGAATGGCGGTTACGCGGTTCAGCCCTATGTCATCGATGCAATATTCGGTCCCGGTGATGAAGCGATTTATCGCGCACAGCCATTTGTTGTTTGCCCGGAATGTGAGCCAGCCGAGGATCCATTTGCCGCTGCAGTCGAGCCGAGATATCCCGTGCGTGACCCGCTGACTGAAAATACGTTGGAAATGGATGACGGAAAGGACGATGTGTCGGGTGATGCGGCCCAATCTGTCGACACGGAAATTGATGCGGGAATGCGCGCTTTCCTTGACCAGGCCACAACGCCCGAGGAATTGGCGGCACTTGGCGAGTCTTACCAGCCTGATGCAACCGTCGAGCCGGAACTGTTTGTCGATGTGAAAACGGCTGAGCGAATTATCAGCGCGCAAAATGCGTTTCTTATCCAGGACGCAATGCGCGATGTTATTCGACGCGGAACCGGCGTTCGTGCACGAACGCTGGGACGCAATGATCTTTCCGGCAAGACCGGCACGTCCAACGATCGGCGCGATGCGTGGTTTGCCGGGTTTAACGCAAACTTTGTCGGCATTGTCTGGGTGGGCTACGACGATGACCTGCCGCTTGGGCCTCGCGAAGAGGGCTCACGCACGGCGCTACCCGTCTGGATCGAGTTTGCCCGGCTCGCATTGAAGGGCGTGCCGAACGAGCAAATGCCGATGCCGGAAGGCATCGTCAGTGTACGCATTTCGAAGACAACCGGATGCCCGGCAGGTGCCGGCCACCCATTCGAAGATGTCATGTTCGAGCATTTTCGCAAAGAGTTTGTGCCGGTTTGCGATGACTCGGCTGGCGGCCCGAACATATTCAACAGTTCCGCCGATGACGACGATCTCTTTTGAATAGCGTGGGCAACAATCGCGCCCGCAAAATTCTTGCCCAGGAAGCGGCCCGCATCATCGTCGAGCATGGTGTGGATGACTTTCGCCTTGCCAAAACAAAGGCGGCCGAACGCCTGGGATTGCTCGGTCGTGGTTCCCTGCCGGGTAACTGCGAAATAGAGGCGGCGGTAGGTGAGCGCTTGCAAATTTTCGGCAGGGAATCGCACTATGACCTCCTGCAGGCACTACGCCGAACGGCACTGACGGCGATGGATATCCTGTCGCAATTCAGCCCGAGATTGGTCGGCCCTGTTCTTAGTGGCACGGCCGGCGCGAGTTCTGCAGTAAACCTGCATGTCTTTTGTGACACGCCGGAATGGGTCGCGCTGCGGCTGGACGAGCATCAGCTCACATACAAACCGTTCGAGAGACGACTGAAGAGCCGCCGCAATTGTACGCAGACCTATGCAGGGTTTCGCTTTCTGCAGGATGACTCGTCAATCGAGGCGATGGCGTGCGCCAGGCACCGATCAGCCCTGTGGACGGGCGACCAATGAAACGCGCTGACAAGTCTGCGGTGCTGCAGTTATTGAATACGCCTTAACTCAGCCAGGGCGTCTGTCGTTCAGCTGAGTTTTTTTAGCTGCGTTTCTCGACAGCAACATAATCTCTTGCCGTCGCGCCAGAGTAGACCTGCCGTGGCCTGCTGATTCGTGCCTGCGGATCGGTGATCATTTCACGCCAGTGCGCAACCCAGCCCACCGTTCTGCCAATCGCAAACATCACCGTAAACATGGATGTTG
>QIHS01000340.1 GCA_003229095.1 Woeseia sp.
GGCGGGTTTCAAACTTCAGCCGGCGGACCTGGAAGCTGCCATTACGGACAACACGCGACTGATCATGCTCAACTCGCCGAGCAATCCAACCGGCGCTGCGTATAACGCGGACGAGATGAAAGGATTGACCGATGTGTTGTTGCGGCATCCCCAGGTATGGGTGTTGGCAGATGACATCTACGAGCACATCGTTTTCGATCGATTCGTGCATGCGAATCCAGCCAAAGTTGAGCCGAAGTTGCGTGACCGAACCATTGTATTGAACGGTGTTTCCAAAGCGTATGCAATGACCGGTTGGCGCATTGGATATGCGGCGGGTCCTGAACATTTGATTCGGGCTGTGGTCCAGATTCTTTCGCAGGCGACCGGGTGTGCCAGCGCAATGGGGCAGGCCGCCGCGGTTGCTGCACTCGAAGGGCCGCAGGAATTCCTGAACGACTGGGATCTATCAGGATCGCCGCGATTACGTGGTCTCCAGGTTGAACGACATACCAGGCATATCGTGCCACGCCCCTGAGGGCGCGTTCTATCTCTATCCGTCATGCAAGGGAATCATTGGAAAGACGACCGGCAACGGCCAAAAAATAGAAAATACGATTCACTTTGCACAGTACTTATTGGCACACGCAGGCGTTGCGGTGATTCCGGGCAGCGCATTCGAATACGATCCGAATATTCGAATTTCTTACGCCGCTTCCATGAGCGTTCTGGAGCAAGGTTGTGATCGAATTGCAAAGGCGTGTAGTGATCTTGTTTAGGCGCTCCCGACTGCTGTCATTTTTCGTGACTGATTCGCATCGGCGTTCCAGCTAATGGGCCAGTCTGTCTGCGACTTTGTATTGCGGCTGAGATACGAAGATGTTCCGCCAGAAGTGTTGGCCGTCATGCGTCGAAGTTTGCTGGACACAATTGGCGTGGCCGCCATAGGGACGACTACCAGTCTTAGCAGTATCGTCAGGCAGTATGCATGTCAGCACATGCCGACCGCGACCGACACACCAGCAGCTCGCTTGTTTTTTTCCGGGCAGAAAGTGAGCCCAATGGGTGCAGCAATGTTCGGTGCATTCACCATCGATTCCGTTGACGGTCACGACGGTTATTCCAAAGTCAAAGGGCACGCAGGGTCTGCCGTTGTGCCCGCGGTGCTTGCCGTTATTGATGCCCTGCAATCGAGGGAGGTAACATTTACCGGGCGTGACTTGCTGCTTGCGCTCATTGTTGCTTATGAGGTGAGTTACCGCGCGGGACTGGCATTGCACGCCACCGTTCCCGACTACCATACGTCTGGCGCGTGGACCGCGGTGGGTGTCGCTGCGGCATCGGCCCGGCTGCTTGGTTTGAATGATGAGCAGTTACGTCATGCCATGGGCATTGCGGAATACCACGGGCCACGCAGCCAGATGATGCGCTGTATCGATCATCCGTCAATGCTGCGTGACGGCGTGGGGTGGGGCGCGCCAACAGGCGTATCTGCGGCTTACCTGGCCGAATTGGGATTTACCGGGGCGCCGGCGATCACCGCCGAAGGAAAAGATGCGGAACCGTACTGGAATGATCTCGGCAATCGCTGGGAAATCTGCAACACGCACTACAAGGCGTATCCGGTTTGCCGCTGGGCGCATCCTGCAATCGATGCAGTTCGCGATCTCATGTGTGAGAACAAGATCAACAGCAGTGATATCGAGAGCGCGAAGATCAGGACCTTTCATTACGCAACCCGACTAGCCGGACATGCACCGAAAACCCTGGATGAATTGACCTACGCGCTTGCCTTTCCCTTTGCGATCATGGCCGTGCACGGCCAGATTGGCCCGGAAGAATTACGCGAAGAAATTTTGCTTGATGCCGAAGTTCAACGTATCAGCAACGCCACAGAAATAATCGACGACGAGCACTACACGCGCATCAGCATTGACAAGCGCTGGGCGGACGTAACGCTGATATTGAAAGACGGCCGAGAATTGCAATCGGAGGCCTGCACACCAAGAGGTGATCCGGAGGATCCGTTGTCTGACGAAGAAATCAGTGAGAAATTCCACCTGTTTTCGAACGCCGTTATCGGCCAGTCGCGCGCAGATGAAATTGAACGCGGGTGCAGCGAGATTGACGGAGAGAATCTTGCTCTCGACAAGTTCCTGCAGCTGATTTTCACCGACGCGAATGAGAATTCGAATGCGCAATTCGATACGGGCAACGAGGAAAGGATGGCGACACAATGAGTCAAACAAACACTGATGCGAACGACGAGAAACTCCCTTCAGTTCTTGTTTCGGCTATCCCCGTCGCCGTTCTGATGGCACTGATGTTGCTCAACCTGAAGTTGGGCGATGACTATATTCCGACCGAAACGGTGCTCGCTATTTGTGCGGTCCTGGCCGGACTCATTGCCTTTTTTCATATCAAAAAGCCGTACAAGGAACTTGAAGCCGGCATTCTTTCCTCTATCAACATGGCGATGCCGGCCATTTTGATTATCTTCGTCGTCGGCGCGCTGATTGCTGTCTGGATAATGTCCGGCATTGTGCCAATGCTGATTTACTACGGCCTGGCAATCATCAACCCGTCGGCTTTCCTGTTTGTCTCCTGCATTATGTGCGCAGTAATCGCTGTCTGTACCGGTTCAAGCTGGTCAACGGTGGGCACGATCGGGCTGGCACTGATGGCAATGGGCACAACCCTGGGCATACCGGAGGGCATGACAGCTGGCTCGATCATTTCCGGTGCTTATTTCGGTGACAAAATGTCGCCGATGTCCGATACCACGAATTTAGCCCCGGCAATGGTGGGCACCGATGTGATCACCCATATCAGGCACATGTTCTACACGTCCGGACCCGCAATGATTATTTCTTTGGTCGTGTTCTTGTTAATCGGGGTATTCTACCAGAGCGGAAATCTCGACGAGGCACAAATCGAGTTGGTGCAATCTGTTCTCGATGAAAATTTCAATTTGTCACCCTGGTTATTGGTCGTTCCACTGCTGGTCGTTGTTTTAGTCGCAAAGGGATTACCGGCGATGCCGGCGCTGATCCTCGGTACGGGACTGGGTATTCTGGCGGTGCCACTGTTTCAGTGGGAATTGCTCGAGTCGGTTCTCGGGGGCAACGTTACGCTGATTGGTGTGTACTCCTTTACCCTGAATACGGTGACCACCGGCTTCGTGATTGCAACCGATAACGCGATGATCGACAGGCTGCTGAACCGTGGTGGAATGAGCAGCATGTTCGGGGTCAACTTTATCGCGATTGCTGCAATGGTTTTCGCCGGCATCCTTGAGTCAAGTGGCATGTTGCGTGCACTGACACAGGCAGTCATCAGCGGTGTTCGCGGCATCGGCAGTCTGATCGCCTCGACGCTGGCCACCTGCATTTT
>QIHS01000016.1 GCA_003229095.1 Woeseia sp.
TGCTAATGGTAATCGTGACCGCTGCTGGGGAAAGCAAGTCGCCGCCATGCCGATGATGCGCGATCAAAACGCGACCATTTGTCTCTGCTCAGTAACAATCTGTCAGCAATTGCGTAATACACGAATGGATTGAATCCCAAACCACAATGGCTCGCATAAACTTCGATATTATCCGTTAACGGTGCCTTTGGTTCGATACAACTGCGCCACGCAACGACACCATCCGTTTTGCTGAATATTGCCGTCGAAGGAACCTGTGTCGGCGGCTCCTGCAACCTGCGGCGGTAGTTGTCTATTTCCCCGGGACTCGCAATCGGCCCTGCAACACTTTCGTAAAGCCACGCCAGATTGGTTGAATTCACGTCGCCCGAAATGGGACTGCCCAACGTAATGACCTGGCGGATCGCGTCCGGAATACGTTTCGCAATCTCTCTTGCGAGCGCGCCGCCCAGACTCCACCCAACAATCGAAACTTTGCGCCCCGTCTGTGCGTAAATCGTTTCCACCCGTCGTTCGAGGTCGTTCATAGTACGGCCATCCGGACCCGGCCCCAGGTTGGCACCCAGTTCCCACGGATGGACCGCATAGTTCTTGCTTTCCAGAAAGCGACGCAGTGGAGCTGTAGAAGTATCGCTCGCCATGAATCCCGGGCAGACCAAGACCGGGTGGCCATCCCCACCGGGCACAAAACGCAGCGGTACTTTTCCGAACTGTAAGAGAGAGATTTCTGCAATCGCCCTACCCGGCTCAAGAAATGCGAGCGGCAACGCCGGACGGGACATTTGCATCGTATGTTCTTTGCCGTCAATCATGTGTGTCCCTATATGGCCGAATCAATTCCGTATGCTGACATCTGATTGTGAACTCGCTCTACATCGCAAGACAGGATAACAATATCATGAGTCTTGTCGTCCGGTCCATAACATGATCTTTTAACAACGCCTCGCCACGAAAACCCAGTTCTTCGAAAATAGCCACCGCGCCAGACTGGTCCACCGTCATCTGTGCCACCAGTTTCTGCAAGCCCAGTTCAATCGCGGTCAGAAAGCACTCCTGGATCAGGAGCCGGCCGAGTCCCTTATGTCGCATTGCTGGCGCAACCAGCACACGCAATTCTCCCAGGTGCGGCGACCAGGACAGAGGATCGCGAAAGAGCGCGCCACATCCCACAAGGGTCTCGCCCTGCCATGCCATCACGGTATGCGCAGCACCGGCAGTATCCGCGTCAACCCATGCCGAGACGACTTTCGGGTTGCTTATGTCGCGCTGCACGTACAAGAGGTCGTGCACTGGAAGCGTTCTCGCAAAATCGAGTGTTGCTTGCTCATCTGCAGCAGACATCTGGCGCAACTCCAGATCGACGCCTTCTATTACAATCTGTTTCGGATAGCGATCATTCTTTTTCATACTATTGTTCATACTATTATCCATACTTACACCGATCTCTCTGACAACCATTCATCAAGTTTTGGCCACAGCCGCCGTACTGCGTTTGGACCGGCAACGAGGCTAATGTGTCCACCTTTTAGTAGCAGTTCTTCCTTGTCTTCTGATCCTGCCAGTTCCACTAAAGGACTACTGGCCTTGCGCGGAATAATATGATCGTGCTCGGCGACGACATGCAATAACGGTACTTTTATATTGCCGATATCGGCCCGCTTCCCGCCGACCCGCAGCTTGCTTTCGTACAACTTGTTTCCCCACAGAAGCTCTTTGGTCATTTGTCGGAAGTATTCGCCAGCGATTGGTAGTGTCTCATTCGCCCACCGATCGAACTTTCGATACGACTCTACAAACTGGTCATTCCACATGTTCTGCCACAACTTAAGCCTTCCGCTTACTTTGTCGCCCGGTCTTAGCATATCGAATGCCGACAGAATCAAGTCAGGTGGCACATTACCCACCGTATCCACTAACTTATCGACATCGAAATGCGTCTTGTCTGACCACGCGGTGAACAATCCCATTTCATGCCAATTAATCGGTGTCGTGAAACACACCAGGTTTTTGAGCGGTCCGTCGGGATGTGTTGCCGCATAAATCACAGACAACACACCGCCCATGCAATAACCGAGAATACTGACGTCTTTTTCACCGGTGATATCTTCGATGCGTCGAATACATGAAGGAATAAAGTCCAGCGTATAGTCTTCCAGTCGCAGTGATTTTTCTTCCGGACGCGGTGGCGCCCAATCAATGACAAACACGTCGTAACCGCGTTTCACCAGGAATTCGATAAGGCTGTTGCCAGGCGCGATATCAAGCACATAGGATCGGTTCGTAATGGCCATTACGATCAGAATCGGCACACGGTAAATTTCGTCCGTTTGCGCGTCGTAGTGGTAGAGGTTGAGCGTGCCTCTTTTGTGAATGGTCTTTTTTGGCGTCAGACCGACAGAAGGCGCCGTTGAGGCAAAATACTCAACGCCCTTAATGTTGCGTTCGATCGTGCGGCTGACAATATCGCGCATCCGCGTTATTGTGCTTTCGCTATTGTTGTCCTCGGAGGAAGATGACACGTAGTTGAGCGGTCGCTATTTCGGCCGGTCCGGCGACGGCTTCGCGGGCCTTTTGCCGGGTTGTGGATCAGCGCCTGACTGGCTGCCGCTACTGCCTGGTTTTTTAGTCCGTGGCGGTCGATCAGGAGCTGAATCCGCTTTTCGCGGAGCAATGCGTTCCAGCATTTCTTCGACCCTGATCAGGCGATCGTCAATACTCATCATGCGCTCGCCCAATGCCGTTATGTCGTCCTTGCTCGGCATGTTGAGTCGTGCCAATTGCCGCGCCATGTGAGCCTCCATGGCTTTTTGCAGTCGCATCTGCAAGCCTGAGACGACCGTTGCAGTCCGGGAAAACTCTTCCGTACCCATCAATGCGGTGGCAATGAGATTGAACTCCTTCTCAAGCATGGCAATGGTTTCGCTGATGCCGTCTCGGGCATCTTTCGATTTTCCATCAGCGATAGTGACATCCTCGGGTTTGTGGCCTCGCAGTATTCTTTCAGCTACAAGGAATGATGGCAAGCGGCTATCGGGCGGAGGCTGAATTTGGCGGTGTATTCGCATAGGATACGAATACCTGCTTGCGACGCCCAAGGCGATCCGGAATGAAACGACTGCTTCTGACACTGTTTATTCTGGCATCACTCCCTTGCGGTCCGGCCATTGCGCGGCAGACGGAAGACTTCGACTATTTTTCTGCCAATCGCGAGATGATTCGAAATGGTGTACAGGCCGTGCTGATGTGCAACGGACTGTTTACATCGGAACGATCTTTACAGCAGGTATTCGACCAGGAACTCGCCTATTTGGCCGGCTCACGTTTTGACGGCCCGATTGGCTCAGCGGATGGTGGCGAATACCTGATCGATCACGATCGAAAGGCCGTCGCTGTCGGTGGACCGGAATCCGGCATTGTGATTCGTGCAGCCTTTCGACAGGGCATCGGTTGCATCGTCATGGCGCCGAATCAGACATTTGACGACATCGAATCGTTGCCGGAATTGCTGCTGGAATACGATGGCGCAGATCCTGCCTCTGTCCCATGGCCGATGGGTGACCTGGTCACGGCAGCGAACATGCCTGCCAACATTGATCGACAGGCGTTGCAATCAGCATCCGACTGGGCGTTCGAGCGCGACACGCCAGAACAGGACACGCTTAGCCTGCTGGTCGTATACAAAGGCAATATCATTCACGAACGGTATGCGCCCGGCATTGACTTGCACACTCAAACGCGCACTTGGTCAACCGCGAAGAGTATTGCGGTCACGATGATCGGCATGCTGGTCGATCAAGGCAGGATGGACCTCGATGCA